>DRKG01000210.1 GCA_011051855.1 bacterium
ACCGCGCCCAGGACAACGTCACCAGTTGGTGGGTGTGGCCGTTGTTCAGCCGCGTGCACAGCGACGACCAGGACGCGTGGACGGCGCTGTGGCCGCTGATCTGGTGGCGCACCTACAAGGATCCCGACGGCGAGCACTCGCAGCAGTGGGTGCTGCCGTTCTTCTGGCGGATCGCGCAGGACAACGAGGACGGCTCGACCGAACGGCACCTGCACCTGTGGCCGCTCGCCCACGAGACCACCGTGCGCGACGGCGAAGGCCGGCCGGTCCGCGGCGACTGGAGCCTCGTATCGCCGCTGCCGGGCCACAAGGGGCTGACCTACGGACTGCGGGAGGCCTACGGCTTTTTGTGGGAGATCGCCCGCGGCGTGCAGCGCGCTCCCGATGACACTGCCGTCGACGTGGTCGGCCGTCTCTACACCCATCGCAGCCGCAGCGACGGCACCACCGCCAGCGTGCCCTTCTTGTTCAACTACGAGGAAGACCAGCGCGGCGAACGCACGCTGCGGCTGTTCCAGTTCCTGCCGATCCCGCTCGGCGGAGGCGACCGGCAGTGAATCCGTTCGCCGCCACCACCGGCTTCCTGCACGACCGCGTCGACGGCGCCGGCTACGTCGTCAACCTGTTGCTGCGCACCCTGCTGGTGCTACCGCGCATCCATCGCCGCCTGCGCTTCCTGCTCGACAACGCCTTCAACGCCGGCGTCCGGGCACTGCCGGTGACGATGGTCGTCGCCGCCTTCGCCGGCGCGATCCTGGCGATGCAAACCGGCATCGAGCTGCGACGGTTCGGCGACACCGCCGTGCTCGGCACGATCACCGCACTGTCGATGTGCCGCGAGATGGGGCCGTTCATCACCGGCGTGATCCTCGCCGCCACGGTCGGCTCGGCGATCGCGGCGGAGCTCGGCACGATGAAGGTCTCGGACGAGATCGACGCACTCGAAGTGATGTCGATCGACCCGACCGACTACCTGGTGCTGCCGCGCGTCCTGGCACTGGCGGTGATGTGCCCGCTGCTGACGGTGCTGTCCGACTTGATCGGGATCTACGGCGGCAGCGTCATCGCCGAGCAAAACCTCGGCGTGTCGTCGGACCTCTACTGGATCAGCGCGATCGAAGCGCTCACTTCCTCGGGCACGGTGCTGCCGAAGGAGGTCTACGTCGGCCTGCTGAAGTCGTTCGTGTTCGGCGTCGCGATCGCCACCGTCAGTTGCGCGGCCGGGCTGCGCGCGGGCGGCGGCGCACTCGGCGTCGGCCTCGCCGTGCAGACCGCCGTGCGCAACTCGGTGATCCTGATCATCGTGCTGGGCTTCGTCGTCACCTGGTTCTTCTACTTCCTTTCCTGACCGCCCCCTCACCTGGCAGCCCGTTGATCGAACTGCAAGACGTCTACAAACGGCTCGGCACCCGCGACATCCTCCGGGGTCTGACGGTGACGGTGCCCAAGGGGATGAACTTCGTGCTGATGGGCCCGTCGGGCACCGGCAAGAGCGTCACGCTGAAGCACGTCATCGGCATCTTCAAACCGGACCGCGGCAACGTGCGTGTCGACGGCCAGGACGTCCCGACGATGGACCAGAAGCAACTGATGGCGCTGCGCAAGCGCATGGGCTACCTGTTCCAAAACGGGGCCTTGATCAACTGGCTCAGCGTCGCCGACAACGTCGCGCTACCGCTCCGGGAACACAGCCAGATGAGCCGGACCGACATCGCCGACCGCGTGCACGAAGTGCTCGAGCTGGTCGGAATGGCCCACGCCCACGCGCAGTTTCCGCCGAACATCTCGGGCGGCATGAAGCTGCGCGCCGGCCTCGCCCGCGCGCTGGTGACCAATCCCGAATACGTGCTCTACGACGAACCCAACGCCGGCCTCGACCCGATCATCAGCCAGCAGATCCACGAGCTGATCGCCGAGGTGCGCGATCGCCTGTCGGTGACCGGGCTGATCGTGACCCACTCGCGCGCGTGCGCGACCCAGTGCGGCGACCGCATCGGCATCCTCGAGAGCGGCCGGCTGGCCATCGAGGGTTCGGTCGACGAGATCGTGCACAGCGACCACCCGCTCGCCCGCGCCTTCATGGGCATCGGCTCGGACTGACCGCCCCCAACGACACCCCGCCAACGGACACAGAAGCCATGAACCGGATCAAACGCGACACGCTGCTCGGCGTCGTCTTCTTCGGCACGCTCGGGTTCCTGCTCTGGGCGACCGTCAACCTGACCGACCTGTCGCTGAGCCGCGAGCTGGTGGTGTGGCTGCCGCAGGCCGGCAGCGTCGACGTCGGCACCAACGTGATGGTGCTCGGCAAGAAGATCGGCAAGGTCGGCGCCATCGACATCGACTACGAGCGCGAGCGCACCCCGGTGCGCCTGACGCTGTTGCTGCGCGAAGACGTGCCGCTCAAGCAGGGTCACGTAGTCGAGGTGCGCGACGCCGGTGTGCTCGGTGGCAAGCAGGTCTACATCGACCCGGGCAAGGGCTCACCGATCGCCCCGGACACGGTGCTGCTCGGCAGCGTGGCCGGCAGCGCATTCGACAAGCTCGGCGACATCGCCGACGGCAAGGGCGCGGTCGGCGAGCAGCTCGAAGGCGCAATCAGCGAGATCCGCACGTTCTTCGCCAACATGAACGACCCGAACACGACCATCGGGCGAATCACCAACAAGCGCGAGCTGTACGACAGCGTCTTCAACGCCAGCGAGCGGCTGAACCGCATCCTCGAAGCGATCATCAACGCCGAAGGCGCAGTCGGCGCGCTGATCATGAACCGCACCACCGCCGCCGACGCCGCAGCACTGCTCGACAACCTGCGCAAGGTCAGCGAGAACCTCCTGACCACCGACAACCCGCTCGGCGTGCTGCTCAACGATCAGGACACCGCCCGCGACCTGCAAGGCGTGCTCGCCAACCTGGACGACTTGGTCGCCGATGCCCGCATGGGCAAGGGCATGCTCGGCCGCATCCTGCAAAACGAGACGCTCGCCGACGAGTTCAGCAGCATCGTGCACAACTTCGACGCGTTGCTGGCCAAAGCCAACGACCCCGCCGCCGGCGCCCTCGGCGCGATCACCAGCGACCCGCAGATCGCCACCGACCTGCGCGAGTCGGTCGCCAACCTGCGCGCCGTCAGCGAGCAGCTCACGCAGCAGAGGGGGCTGATCGGTGTCCTGATCAACGACGAGGACACCGCGATCCGCTTCCGCCGCATCTTGACGCAGGTGTCGCGGGCGATCGAAGACGCGCGCGAAGCGGCCCCGATCAGCAACTTCGTGCAGGTGCTGCTGGGCGCGTTCTGAGCAGGATCGACGCCTCAATCCGCCCGTTCGCCACCGTCGACGAAGCGATCGCGCAGTTCGGGCGTCGGCACCCAGCACTGCGCGGGGCGGCCGAACCAGCGGTGGCGATTGCGCGCGATCCAGTCGTAGATCAGGTCGCGCAAGGGCCGCGGCACCAACCAGAACACCGTCAACAGTGGCCACGGAAAGCGCAAGCCGCGCGCGATCGCCAGCGCCGCCGACGACCGCACCAGCACCCGATCGCCGCACACGAGCACGATGCTGTCCGGCAGGCCGGCGGCGCCAGCGCGCGCGAGCACGCCGCGACCGACCTCCGACTGCAGCGACGCGAACCGGAAGCGGGCGCGCGGATCCCGCCGGATCACGAACTGCACCGCGCCGCTGCACAGGTTGCAGTCGCCGTCGAACAGGACCAGGGGAGACGCATCGGCCACGGTGTCGGATCGTAGCCGAGCCCGATATCGTGCGCGCATGGCGATGCGCATCCAGCCGTCCGCGGCCCTCTGGTTGCTGCTGTCGTCGGCCGCGGCGGCCGTACAACTGCCCGATCCGCGCGGCGGTGTGATCGGTGGCCGCTCGGCCGGCGCCACCATCCAGAGCGCGTTCGTCAACGGCACCCCCGCTGCGCCAACATGTTCTCGACGTACTTGGCGAGCACGTCGACCTCGACGTGCAGCTTCGATCCCACCGGAGCCCGGCCGAGCGTCGTCTGCTGCGCCGTGTGTGGGATGATCGCGATCCGCACCGCACCTTCCCGCAGTTCGGCGATGGTCAGCGAGACGCCGTCGAGCGTGACCGAGCCCTTCGCGACACAGTATTTCTGCAGGTCGCCCGGCACCCGCACCCACAGATCCCCACCGTGCTCGGGGTCGATCGCCCGTTCGACCTCGGCGAGGCCGTCGACGTGACCTTGTACTATGTGCCCGCCGAGCGGTTCCCCCGCCCGCAGGGCGCCTTCGAGGTTCAGGCGGGTGCCGCGGCGGGCTTCGCCGAGCCAGGTGCGGTC
>DRKG01000211.1 GCA_011051855.1 bacterium
CAGCCGACGGGAGGCCACGACGACGGTGCGGGTCGCCGATGGCCAGGCGATCGCGCTCGGCGGCCTGCGCAGCACGCGCAAGAGCGAATCGCGCGCTGGGCTGCCGTTCCTGATGGATGTGCCGTGGCTCGGCCAACTGTTCTCGAGCACCATCCAGGAGCGTGACGAGGTCGAGTTGATGATCGTCCTGGTGCCGCGCGTGCTCGACGATACCTGGATCGACGAGGAGATCGCGCGCGGCTCCCATCGCCTGATCCGGCTGCGTCGCGGCTTCGGCTGGAATCCCATCCACCTCGAGGGCCTCCGGCCCGAAGATTGGAGCGGTGGGTCGCTGCAGGGCGCCGCCCAGTCAGCGGCCGATGCCGGCGTGCGCCTGCCGGAGTACGGCCCGCAGGCGCTGCCTGCCGACAAGGGTATGACCGTGACTCGCAAGGGGCTCGCGGACCACCTGATTCGCGGGGCGCGCGAGCTGATCGACGTCGGTGACTATCGGGAGGCGCTGGAGCAGCTCGAACGAGCGCTGCAGCTCGAGCCGACCCGGCGCGACGCACTGGTGGCCGCGGGTGTGCTCTACGACCGCCGTGGCCTGCGCGATCGTGCCCGCCAGTTGCTGGACAGGGCGATTGGATTGGATGCGCAGGACGTCGTCGCGCTGACGGCCCGCGGCACCCTCGAGATCGGTTCGGGCTCGGCCTACGCGGCGCGCCGCTACTTCGAACGCGCGCATGCGCTCGGCAAAACCGTGATGACGGCCGCCAACCTCGGTGCCGCTTTGCTCGCGCTCGGCGAGGCCGAGCAGGTGCGCGCCCTGCTGCGGCCGTTCGCCAAGCAGCCGGCGCCGCCGGAACTGTTCGCCAACTTGTGCTTCGCGGAATTGATGGCCGGCAACGGCGTGCAGGCCCGCAAGGACCTCAACGAGGCGTATGCGGCCGGTGTCGATGCGCGCAACCCGCGCATCGTCGCACTCGAAGGGCTGGTCGAAGAAGCCGAGACCGCGGATGACGGCGACAAGTAGGAAGGAGAGGATCTCCCCGCCTCAGTGAACGAGCAGCCACTGGTTGCCGTCGGCGCCGAGGGTGTTGCCGGCGAGTCGTTGCGAGTCGATCCGGTTCGGGTCGCTGCCGACCAGCCCCGCCCCAGCCGCCGGCACGGCGGTGCTGCCGCTGTAGCCGGACTCGCCGCAGGCGAGCACCTGCCCTTGCTGGTTGACGAAGAACGCCCGCTTGCCGGTGACCCCGTTCTGGACCGGCCAGGCGACGCAAGTCCAGAAGCGGTGGGAGTTCAGCGGATCGAACGAGGCGGCGTTGGCGGCCAGGCCGACCACACCGACACCGCTCGCGTCGGGCAGGAACAGCGCGAAGTGGTAGCCGTGGTGGGTGGCCCAACCGTTGGCGTCGACGGTCGCGACCGACTTGGACAGCAGGTTGCGCGACAGCGGCCCGGCACCGCTGCGCAGGCCGTCGATCGCCGCCAACTCGCCGAGCGTGCCATACTCGAACCCGGCATCGCCATTGGTATCGAGCTCGCCGGAGCTCTGGAACTGGAACTGGGCCGTGGAGATGGCCCGCAGGTTCGCGATGACTGCCGCCTCGTTGGCGGTGAGTCGGCTGCTGAGCAGGTTCGGCACGGCGACCCCGGCGACCACGCCGATCAGCGTGGTGACGATGAGCATCTCGATCAACGTGAAGCCGGATTGGCGATGTGCGGGAATCGGGTCGTTCTGCTGGGCTCTCATTCTGGTCAACACCTCCGTCGCAACCGTCCCGTTCATCGACAGTGTTCCTGGTCGAAACCGGGATCGGTCTCGGTCCGGTCGGTGCCATCGGTCCAAAAAACCGACGGTTCGCCTTCAGGCCTGCCCGCTTCGTGCGCTGCGCAACGAAAGGCGCGGCGGCATCAGTTCCAGGACGGCTGTGCCGCGGGCCGCGACTCCTCGTCGTCGTCCGACATGTCCAGGGCGACCAGGGCGGCGAGGTAGGTGGCACACTGCTCGGGGTGCTCGGCAAACATCTCGCGCGCGGTGTCGACGAACTCGCGGAACGTCAGCACCCCATTGCTGCTGCGGCCGAGCAGGCGGTTGCCGAAGTCCAGCGCGTGTGGGGTGGTCAGCAGGCGGAGCTGGTGGCGCGTTTGCAGGGAAGTCGCCGGCGTGGTCATCGGGGTGTACTCCTTGGTTGTAGCGGTGTCGCTGGCAAGGAGTAGTGCCCTGGCGGGGGTCAGCCAGCGACGAGATCGCGCAGGAGCCTGCGCCAGGCGGCGCACTCGGCCGCTGGCGCCACGAGCGGCTGCAGGGAGCGGATGCGGCGGCCCAAGCGGTCGAGGAACCGGGAGTCGTCGGCGCAGCGCGCGAGCAGGTTCGCCAGTGCCTGTGCGTCCCCTACGGCGAACGTCGCCGGCCAGTCGTCGCCGAGCAGGCCGAGGTTGCCCGGGATGGCCGTGCACAGCACCGGGGTGCCGGCGGCAATCGCCTCGGACACGACGTTGGCGCCTCCTTCGGCGCGCGAAGGCACGATGCAGACGGTGCTGCCGGCCAGCAGGCGGCGGCTCGCGCGCCGATTCAGCTCGCCGAGCCACTCGGCTCTGGGACTGCGTGCGAGGGCGGTCGCGATGGCCGCACTGTAGTCGTCATCGAGGCGGGCGCCGGCCAGCAGCAAGCGAACGTCGACGTCGGGAGGCAGGCGGTCGACTGCCTCGATGGCGAGCAGCGGTTGCTTGATCGCGCGCAGATGGGCGAGCACGACCGCCGTGAACCTGCGGGAGCGCGGTGCCGGCACCGCGGTCGCCGACTGCACCACGACCCGTGCCTTCTGGCGCAGGGGCGGTGGCAGCAGTTCGAGTGCGTGCCGCTGCAAGGCGATCAGTGCGTCGGCGCGATCGAGCGCTCGTCGGGTCGTCTCCTCGGGTGCGAACTCGGGGTAGATGTCGGTGCCGGACAGCAGCGTGACGACGCGGAGGTCCGGCCGTTCGTCGGTGGCCCGCAGCAGGGCGTCGGCCGACTTGACCGCGTGCACGGTCACCAGCACGTCCGCCGCCTGGCCGTGCCAGTCGGTCGCGAGCGAAACCCGCGCTCCGAGTTGGCGCAGGAACGAGGCCCAGCGCAGTGCGGTCACCCGGTTGCCGGTGCGGCTGCGGCGCGCCGCCGGCGTGATGATCGCGATCCGCAGCTTGCTCGCTACGCTGTCAGGCATGCGACACCTTCTGCTGCTGCCGGCTTTCCTCGTCGGCGCGTGCGCCGCGCCCGAGGAGCAGAGCGTCAAGCCCGGGATCAATGACAGCTTCCTGTCCCCGAACCTCGACGTCGACCTGTTCGTCAGGCGCTTCGAGACCGAGAGTC
>DRKG01000212.1 GCA_011051855.1 bacterium
CGCGCCGGCGACCGGCGCGCCGGACGGGTCGCGCAACAGCGCCGAGATCGCGCCGGTCTGGGCCCGGGCGACGGTGCCCGCCGCCTACAGGACCAGCCACATCCACTGCCGTGCCGGGACGCACATCGCACGCGCCAACGTAGCGCACGGCGCGCGGTTCAGCTCGCGCCGATCGCTCAGAGTCAGTGACGGAATCGGTCCGGCGGACGCCGGACCGATCGAGAGGGAGAGGATAACGGCGAGCAGACGCCCCTCGGCCCTGCATGACCTGGCCGCGGCGACTCCCTCGGCTCGGCTCTGGAGCAGGGCCCGCCTACCCCTTTCGCCTCGCGCCGGTCGAAGGACGAGCGCCGACCGACGCGAGGCGAAAGGGGCAGGCGGGGCGGCGAGGGTCAGGCTGTGGATGGCAGCTCGGACGCGGAATCGGTCCAGGCCTCGGTAGTCCTTCAGATCGTCATGGATGGTCTCGATGCTCGCAGCACGCTGCTTGTAGATCTCCTTGGTCTGCGGGGAGTCGCTGCCCTGCGGTGGTTTGCTCGGGTCCCGCGTCTTCGGGTTGTGCTGTACCGGGGCATGGATCGGGATAGGCGGTGCACCCAGCGTTGGCTCGACCTGGCCCATGTCGCCGCCCGAGTTCGAGGTTCGCGCTGAAGAGGTTCCCTGTCGCCATCGCACTCTCTACGTCGTACCACCCTGCGAGAGTGCTCAGGGAGGGTTTCGCCACAGGCTCTCAGGCCGGCAGGTCCTTGCGCGTTGCGATGACCTTGTCGACGAGCTGGTACTCGAGCGCCTGGCCGGCATCGAGCCAGAAGTCGCGGCGGGCGGCCTCGAGCACGTCCTCCGGCGTCTTGCCGCAGGCTTCGGCGATGATCTTGTTGTAGCGGTCGCGCAGCTTCAGGATCTCCTTGGCGGTGATGTCCAGGTCCGAGGCCTGACCGCGGCCGCCGCTCGACGGCTGGTGGATCATGAACCGCGCCTCCGGCATGCAGTAGCGCGTGCCGGCGTCACCGGCGAGGTGGATCAGGATGCCGGCCGACGCGCACAGCCCGTTGACGACCGTGCGAATCGGGCAACTGATGAAGCGCAGCAGGTCGTAGATCGCAAAGCCGGCGTCGGCGCTGCCGCCGGGCGAGTTGATCATCACGGTGATCGGGGCGTCCGGCTTTTCGGCCTCCATCGCGAGCGCGCGCACGGTGGCATCCTTCAGCATCTTGTCGTCGACCGGCCCGCTCATCAGCAGCGTGCGCGACTCGAACAAGGCCTTCTCGTAGACGTTGGGCAGGCCGTCGCCCTTCTTGTCGTTCTGGTCGTGCTCGCAATCTTCGTCGAGACGGCGCGGGCTGGGATCGGACTGGCGTGGGTTCTGCATCTGTGGCGTGCCTTCGCGGGTACTCGGGCGAGCTGTGCCCGACACGTTCTTTTCGGTGTTCGGCGGCCGGCAAGTTGAATCCGTCCCACCGATCGCAAGGGCACGGTGGATAGCGCACCGACGGCAGCAGGGCAACGTCGCAGATCCGGGGATCCGGCGGAGTTTCGCGCTTGCCCCTTGCGCCGGCTCCGACCGCTGGCTACTCTCCTCGCCCGTCCGCGGGAGCGTTCGTCACGACGTCGCTGCCGGGATCTCGCCCCAGGCGCACAGCCGGGTGTTCTCGCAGGTTTGCGGGACGAAGGGGTGAGCGCGGTCGGAAAGCCGATCATCGCGCGGTGTCTTCGGTGACGCCGGATTTGCTGCGGTGACCCGAAGTCCGACGATATCTGCCGGGATCCAGGTCGGGGGGTGTCCCCCGTCCGTACCGGTTCCGGTTCCCCGCTGGTCGAGAGGCCAGCTCGAATGCCGATGCAGCGGTCGGTCATTGTCCCTTCGGGGGTGTCCGACCCGAGTCAGGAGCTCGACAGACAGGAGCCCGACGGCCAACGCCGTCGCGAAGCACTGCATGACAATCACGGAGAACGAGTTCGGTGGTGGCACCGAAGGCTCACCCGACCAGGGCGGTCCCGAGCGCAAGTGGCGCCGGGGTGGACGGCGTCGGCGGCGCCGTCGCGGCGGCGGCGGTGGCGGCGGCGGTGGTGACCGCGAAGGCGGTGGCGGCGGCGGCGGCCAGAGCTTTCCCGTCGAAGGACCGACCGAGGAGGCCGTCGGCGTGCTCGAATACACCAAGGAGGGCAACGGCTGGCTGCGTCAGAAGATCAACAGCTACATGCCGGACTCGATCCCGAACGGCGACGTGTTCGTGCCTTCGGCGTTGATCCGGCAGCACCGCCTGCAGGAAGGCAGCGAGATCGTCGGCCAGGCCGGTCTGCCGAGTCGCGGCCCGCAGCGCCATACCCTCGCCGAGGTGGAGACCGTCGACGGTTTGGCCCCGGAAGAACGGCGCGAGCTGCCGCAGTTCCGCCACATGACGGTGGTCGACCCCGAGCCGATGTTCGTGTTGGCACCGGGCAGCGACGAGAACGTGTCGCTGCGCATCGTCGACCTGCTCTGCCCGATCGGGCACGGCACCCGCGGCCTCGTGGTCGCGCCGCCGCGTTCGGGCAAGACGGTGTTGATGCAGCAGATCTGCCATGCGATCAGCGAGCACTACCCGAACGTGCACATGATGGTGCTGCTGATCGACGAGCGCCCCGAAGAGGCGACCGGCTGGAAGCGCAGCGTCTCCGGTGAGAATCGCGAGGTGCTGGTGTCGACGCTGGACGAGGGACCCAAGCACCACATCGCGGTCAGCGAGATCTGCCTCAAGCGCGCCCAGCGGCTGGTCGAGACCGGCAAGGACGTGGTGATCCTGCTCGACTCGATCACCCGCCTGACGCGCGCCTACAACTCGGCGCTCGGCGGCCGCGGCGGCGGCACCATGTCGGGTGGCATCGGCGCCAAGGTGCTGGAGACGCCGAAGAAGTTCTTCGGCTCGGCGCGCAAGTGCGAGGAAGGCGGATCGTTGACGATCCTGGGCACGACCTTGGTCGACACCGGTTCGCGCATGGACCAGGTGATCTTCGAGGAGTTCAAGGGCACCGGCAACCAGGAGCTGGTGCTCAACCGCCAACTCGCCGAACGCCGCATCTTCCCGGCGATCGACATCGAGCTGTCGGGCACCCGCAAGGAAGAGCTGCTGCTCGGCGACGAGGTCACCAAGCGCCTCTACACGCTGCGGCGCGTGCTCGGCCGCATGAACGCGCTCGACGCGATGCCGCTCTTGATCGACCGCCTGATGAAGACGGACACGAATCAGGAGTTCTTGGACAGCTTCCGCCTCGAAGAGTAGCCGAAAGGCGCGCGAGCCGCGCGTCGGTCGTCCTGCACCCGGTTGCCTTCCGCCAGCTCCACGCTGCTACTCCCATGATCGAAGTCGAACGTCTCGAGAAGACCTACGGCTTTGCCCGCGCGCTGACCGGGATCTCGTTCTCGGTGCGCAAGGGTGAAGTGGTCGGCTTCCTCGGCCCCAACGGTGCCGGGAAGTCGACGACGATGAAGATCCTGACCGGCTACCTGTTGCCGACCGCCGGCCGGGCGTCGGTCGACGGCCTCGACTGCGTGCGCCATTCGCGCGCGGTGCGGGCGCGCATCGGCTACCTGCCGGAGAGCACGCCGCTCTACCAGGAGATGCGCGTCGACGACTACCTCGGATTCGTCGCCGACATCCGCGGGGTCGCCGCTCGCGACCGCAAGCGCGCGATCGCGCGCTCCGTCGATCTGTGCGGCCTCGAACGGGTGACCGGCAAGAACATCGTCGAGCTGTCCAAGGGCTACAAGCAGCGCGTCGGGTTGGCGCAGGCGATCGTGCACGAGCCGCCGGTGCTGATTCTCGACGAACCGACTTCGGGTCTCGACCCGAACCAGATCATCGAGGTGCGCAACCTGATCGAACGCCTCGGCGAAGAGCACACCGTCGTGCTCAGCACGCACTACCTGCAGGAGGTCGAGAAGTCGTGCACGCGCGTGATCATCGTCGACCGCGGCGAGATCGTCGCCGATGGCACCCGGGAGGAACTGATCGCCTCCCGCCCGCCCGGCGGCGTGCTGCTGCGCGTGCGTGGCCCCGAGGACGCGGTGGTCGGGCAGTTGCGCGAACTGCTGCCGGCCAGCGGCGCGGTCGAGGTGCTGCACCGCGAGGGTGCCGTGGCCGACTACCGCGTCGCGGTCGCCGACCGCAGTGCGCCGCTCGACGAGGCGTTGGCGCGGCTGGTGGTCAAGAACGGTTGGGACCTCTTGTCGCTGCAGCGCGAGCTGCCGAGCCTCGAAGACGTGTTCCGCGACCTGACGACGGGCGAGCGGGAGGTTGCGCATGCGTGAGACGCTGGTGATCTTCCGCCGCGAGCTGAAGAGCTACTTCCTGTCGCCGATCGCGTACGTGTTCGGCCTCTTGTTCCTCGGCGTGCTGTTGTGGTTGGGCGCGTCGGGTTCGCTGGTGCACGGTGCGCAGGCGCGCATGGACCTGTTCTTCGGGCTGTTGCCGTGGCTGTGCCTCCTGTTCCTGCCCGGGCTGACGATGCGGCTGTGGGCCGAGGAACGCAAGCTGGGCACGATCGAGCTGCTGCTGACGTTCCCGGTCGACGTGTCGCAGGTGGTGCTCGGCAAGTTCGCGGCCGTGCTCGCCTACCTGGCGTTCGTGCTCCTGTTGACGCTCGGCCTGCCGCTGACGCTCGGTGTCTACGGCGAACTCGACTGGCCGCCGGTGCTCGCCGGCTATGTCGCATCGCTGTTGTTCGCCGGCAGCTTCATCGCCGTCGGCATGTTCTGGTCGAGCATGACCCGCGACCAGATCATCGCGCTGCTGGCGTCGATCGTGTCGCTGGCGGTGTTGTTCGGGCTCGGCTATCCGACCCTGATCGAATGGACGGCGCAGAGCCTGCCGGCGTGGGGGCTGCCGGCGTGGGCGGTCGACCTGCTCAACGGCCTGAGTCCCTACAAGTACTTCCAGAGCATCCGTCGCGGCGTGTTCGA
>DRKG01000213.1 GCA_011051855.1 bacterium
AAGGTCTACGTCGACGCGCAGCGCAAGGCCGGCGTCGACGTGCGCCCGCCCTACCACTGGTGGCGCGAAGGCCGCAAGGACGACTACGAAAAGCGCCTGCCCGAGATCCGGAAGGAGTTCCCGAAGATCGAGAACGCGCCGCTGCTCTACTGGGAGCGCCACGGCCACGAACTCCCGTACAAGCTGGTCGACAAGGACGGCAAGCCGATCGACGACCTGCCGGTGGTCTACATCAGTTGGCGCGACGCCAACGCGTTCGCCGCGAGCATCGGCATGCGCATGCCGACCGAGTTCGAACTGACCCGTGCGATGCGCGGCGACGGCACGCACACCTGGCCGTGGGGTGCGGCGGGTGGCGATCAGGACAAGTTCACCCAGAAGGCGCTCGAACTGCTGCAGATGGCCAAGACCTCCGACCTGCACGCCAAGCCGGTCGGCACGGTCCCGGCTGCCGCCGGCCCGTTCGGCCACCAGGATCTGTTCGGCCAGGTCTGGCAGCTCGTCGGCGATGTCGGCTACGAGCCGCTGCACGGCGTCGACTTCTTCCTCAAGCAGTGGAAGCTGCTGATGAAGCACAAGACCGGCCGGTTGGTCGAGCGCAAGCCGACCTTCAGCGCCGCGCGCGCGATCGCCAAGGGCGGTTCGTTCCTGTCCTACCAGGAGCCGATCCAGTTGCTGATCGACGCGCGTGCGCCGGTGCAGACCAGCGACGTGCTCGAAGCCCTCGGCCTGCGTCTGGCGAAGAGCATGCAGCCGGGCTACGACTTCCTCTACTCGCTGCAGCGCGTGAAGTTCAACCGCGGCGTGTTCGCCAGAGGCCAGCAACTCGACCTCGGCAAGCTGGTCGGCGGCGAACACTACACGCTCGCCGAGAACGGCTTCCCTTCCGCTTACGACGCGGTCGCGTTCACGCCGACCAACTGGCTCAGCGACGACAAGCGCATGCGGTGGAAGAAGCTCGGCGAGCTGTCGCAGGAGCAACCGGTGCTGATCGGCGCGCTCGCCACCACGGCCGAGCTGGTCGACGGGCCGAAAGCCGGTCTCTACGCGGTCTACTACCGCGCCGCCGGCATCTCCAAGGGACTGCGCACCGCGATCAAGGCCGGCTACAAGGAGATCAAGGCCGCCCGCAAGGCCGCGGCGAAGGCCAAGAAGAACGGCAAAGAGCCCAAGCAGGGCAAGCCGAAGGATAGCAAGTGGCGCAAGCTGACCACCCGCGCCGGACTCACCGACGACGACCTGGCCGAGGCCAAAGCCTCGACGGGTGACGTCGGCTTCGTGCGCATCGACGGCATCGAGATCCCGACCGATCGCGGCGCCTACTTGCTCGCGAAGAACGGCAAGATGGTCGGCGTGATCCGCGGCACCAACAAGAAGCCGGCGACCGGCGACGACAAGTTCGAGTCGCAACTGGCGCTGGCCGCCGGCAGCAAGGAGCACGATGGCAAGACCGTCGCGGAGTTCCAGTTCGCCGTCCCGCTGACCGCGCACAGCAAGAAGAAGACGGTCGTGTTCCACCTGCAGGCCGTGCTCGACCTGAAGTTCACCGGCAACTGGCGAAAGTGAGCCGCATGAGCGCCGACAAGCACCCGCAAAGAAAGACCGAGATCCACGGCAAGGCGCGTGAGGCGTTCTTCGTCCAGGACTACTCGCCGGGGCCGCGCATCGACGGCGTCGAAATCGTCGAGCTGAAGCGGTTCAACGACGACGGTGGCGCGATCACCGAGCTCGGCCGGTTCACCACCGGCCAGCACGAGCAACTGCCCGGCTTCGAAGCCCGCCAGATCAACTACTCGGAGATGGAGCCCGGCGCCTGCAAGGCGTTCCACATGCACTTCCGCCAGACGGACGTGTGGTATGTGCCACCGAGCGACAAGCTGCTGCTGGTGCTGCACGACTGCCGCGAAGGCTCCCCCACCGAAGGCGCGACGATGCGTTTCGTGCTCGGCGACGGCAAGGACCGGCTGGTGCGCATTCCCCCCGGCGTCGCCCACGGGGCGCGCAACATCGGCCAGCACGTCGGCCGCATCATCTACATGGTCGACGTGCAGTTCTCCGCCGACCCGGCCGACTGCGACGAAGGCCGCCTGCCCTGGGACTACCTCGGATCCGAGATCTGGGAGATCGCCCGCGGCTAGTACCGAACCGGGTACAAACAACAACCTGGTCGGGAGATCCTCCCGACCACTCTATCTCCCGCGCCGATCGGACCGCGCCCACGAGCGCAAGCGCACGAAGCGCCGCAAGGACTTCCCCGAACACCTCTGCCGCAACACCGGACCGAGTTCACCGGGACCGGCGACGCGCTGCTGTGCCCGTGCTGCGGCGAGCCGCGGCGCCCCTTCGGCGAAGAAGTCACGAAGGAGCTGGAGCGGCTCGAGATCACGTTCGTGCGCGAGATCGTGCGGAAGGAGTATTCCTGCCCGTCGTGCCAGGGCCACGTCGTCTTGGCTGAGAGCCTCGCATGCGTCATCGAGAAGGACTACGCAGCCAAAGGCCTGAGCCTCTCCCGCAGCGAGCTGTGCACGTCAGCGATGCGCGGCGCGCCGTCGTGGTCGACAGCAAGAACTGGTTGTTCTTCGGGTCGGAGGAGGGAACCGAGGCTTCGCTGATCCTGATGAGCCTCGTGCAGCCCTGCCGCGAGCATCGCATCCGCCCGCTGATCTAAGAGCCAGGAGGAGATGTCTCGGTCCGCCGAGGCCAATACCGCGATCGACTCGGTCGTTCGCGGGCTCTTCGCCGCCGGCGGCGCCTGACGACGGACGTCGCGACCGCGCCGGTCCTGTCCCGCCGACGTCAAGCCGCCGTTGGGCTGGGAGAGGGATGGGGTTGCCGGAACCGTTACCTTGCAGTGCCCACGGCAACAACCTGACACGGTCCGACCGCCGCGATGCTCGCCGAACCGTCGCGCCGTGGCACGCCCCGGCAGAGTCCCTCACACCTCCTTCGAGTCCCGGAGGGCCTCGCGCACCGCCCCCATCATGGGAGTCACAGCGCCAGGAATCCGTTCGACGACGACCAGTCCGTTCCCGATCCGCTCCACGTCCAGGATTGGAGCATCAATGGCGACGGAAGCGCGGGCACAACGGGAAGGGACCATTCGCCAACCGCATTGGTAACGATAGGCAGCAGCACATCAGCAGTCGAGTACACATTGCCGCCCAGCATGGGGAGCGGCGGCGTCAGCGCGCCCAGCACCATCAGGCCCGGCACCATCGGGGCTGCGTTCGTCAGCAATAGCGAGAAGGACCCAGCACCGAGGCTACCGGAGCCGACAAGCAGCGGCACTTGCTCGGGTCCAGGCCCACTGCCAGGCCACGGGAGCTGCAGAACCGGCAGCGCGCGCAGCCGTATCGTCTTCGGATCGGATACGAATCCCTCGTTGTCGATGGCGGCAACGGTCCAGACCTGGGTCTCGCCCGGCCTCAATTCGGTGAGCACCACGGCGCGGGCACAGAGCGAACCCAGGCCGCCACCGAGCGCGCTGCCATCCCGAGCCCATCGGTAACCTACGATGCCGGCGTGAGCCTTCGAACCATCGTCCGGATCGAATGCTAGAACGCGCAGTTCCAGGGAGGTTGAATGCGGCACGTAAACAAATGTGTTGTCCGAGGCGACTGGATAGTCACCGACCACACTCCGCGGAACCGGAAACACAGCGACGACCTTCGGCCGCAAACCCGTCGGCAACCGCACCGTCAGGTTCGACAGCAGGTGGACCTGTCCGTTGATGAAGCTGCCAGGGCAAAGCATGATGCACGACTGCCCACCCTGCATGCCCACGCTCATGGGGCCGAAGTCCAGCCGTGAGTATATGACTCCCGGGTATTCGGGGAACGTCCGGGTGACACCCGACGTCGTCAGCATCTCGTACCCGCCGGAGGAGGTATTGTGTGTGAAGCTCCCGGCGGTCGCATTGGGGAATCCGCTTGTCGAGCCTCCGGCCGTCACCCCACCGCCGTAGTTCAGCCGTGAGGCGGACCCACCTCCGATATGCGATGTCGCGACTTCGACGGTGGTGCCCGGTGTGCCGCGCACCCAGGCATATACTGTGACCGACGACCATGCGGTTTCGAGGAGGAACTGGCTGGTCCAGTCCGCGGTCACAAGATGCTCCGAGTAGAACGTCGCACCGTCGAAACCGAGTGCCAAGTAGCCGTCGGACGGTTGCCCATTGAGCGAGTAGGACCAGTCGCTCTCCCAAGCGCCCCATAAGCGCAGCGAGCCTGGGGACAAGTTCCTGAACGTGTGCGGCTCAAAACGATTGACGTTTGGTGCCATCAAGCCGCCCCATCCGCGCTGCCCGGTGGATGCCGAGATGTCCCAGACAACACTTGGAGCCTCGGACGGCAAGCACGTTTGCGCCGTCGCGTTTACGGCCAAGGTAACGATCGCGGCAGCTGCCGCGCCCCAAGGTTCGGTTGTCATATGTTGCTCCGCTTGACCCGGTGGCGAGGCCCATCCCCGCACACGATCGGGCCGATAAGCAAGCGGCTGCCGCCGCGCTGAACCGCACGGATTCGCGCAGCACGTGTGGCAGTCCACGCGGACCAACTCGCACGCTACTGTCACGCGCCA
>DRKG01000214.1 GCA_011051855.1 bacterium
ACCCACCCGCCGATGATCCCCAGCATGCGCACCCACCCAACTCCTACCCATCGCGCCCCGCACCGGCCGCTGCTGCACGCTTGGGCCCTCATGCCCCAACTGCCCCAACTGCCCCAACTGCCCCTGCTGCCCCTGTTGCCCCTATTGCCCCTACTACTGACCACCCTGACCACCTCGCCAATCCTGACCGCTCAGACAGCCCAATCGGCACCGTGCCTGGCGCTTCCGGGTCAGGATCTGGGCTTCGGTGACGACACCGTCAGGACGGCACTGCCGCTTGGGTTCTTGTTCCCTGTGCCGGGTGGCGGCGTGACGTCGACGATCTCGATCAGCGCGAACGGGTTCGTGTGGCTGGGCAACAACGGCGACGACGGTTGTTGCGACGCAGACCTCTCGGACTTTCTCGCCAACGACCCGCGGATCGCGGCCTTCTGGCTCGATCTCGACCCGAGCGTCGGTGGCGGCGTTCATTATGCTACCGGGGCTGGCAGCGCAGTAGTCACCTGGCGCGACGTGCCTGAGTTCGGCGAGTCTGTGCCGATGACGGTGCAGTTGCAGATGTTCGCGGATGGTTCGTTCTCGCTGAGCTACGACGCGCGCTGCGCCATCGCAGCACACGTGGGGCTCACGGGCGTAACCGAGGGTAACGGTGCCACTGCCAATCCGCTGCAACTCGGGGCCGGTGTCGACACCGGAAGCAATGCGACGGGGCACGAGTTGCAGCCGTACGGTTCCGATCTGGCTGGGCGCAGTTTCGTCTTCGCGCCGAATGGGGTTGGGGGCTACACGATCGACGAACGCACGTCCTGCGCGTTCGCGCGGGTCGAGCCCTTTGGCATGGGCTGCCCGAAACCAGCAGCTTCGTTCGAATGGTTCGCGCCCGGCGACCACATCGATCTCGATCAGTCGGCGGTCGAGTTCACGCCTACGGCAGCGGGTGGCTACGTGGCGACCCCGACGAACGGATTCTTCACCGACTACCAACAAGCCATCGCTCTCGGCGACGATCAGGTGCTCGATCTGGCTTTGCCATTCTCGTTTCCGCACTCGACCGGCGCGAGCAACGTCATCGGAGTGTCGTCGAACGGCTTCGTCTGGCTGGCCGGCGGACACGGCGATGCGCGCTGCTGTGATGCTGACCTTGCGCGCTTTCTGGCCGACGCGGCGAGCATCGCGTTCCTGTGGCAGGATCTGGATCCGGCGGCCGGTGGGTCGTGCTACTTCGACGTAACCGCGAACGAGGCCCACGTGACGTTCGTCGATGTGCCCGAATACGGTGCGCCAGGGAACAACACGGCGCAGTTGACGGTGCGCGCCGATGGCAGCTTCCGCATCGCGTGGCAAGATGTCTCGAACGTCCTGCACAGTTGTTTGGTCGGTTACAGTGGCGGCGGCATCGGCGGAATCCTGCCGTCGGTGGACTACTCTGCCGGTCCGGCGGTCTCCGGGGCTGGCGGAACGCCGATGCAGTTGTCGGCGATGCCCCAGGGCCCACCGCGCTTGGGTGCCAACCTGATGCTGCGCGTCGATCAGATTCCGGGCAACCCGACCTGGGCCTTGATGGCATTCGGCCACTACGCCTACGCGCCGCCGATTCCATTCGGCCCGCTCGGGGCGACTGGTGTGACCGATTGCGAGTTGCACGTCTCGATCGAGTGGCTGCAGTCCTTTCCGTTCAGCGGCAACCCGTCCACGTACACGCTGACGATCCCCAACAACCAGGCGTTGCTCGGCTACCGGATCCACGCACAGGCGATCGTATCGGTGAACACCGCCTCGACGTCCGGCTTTGGCTTCGTCGGTTCCAACGCGCTGGCGCTCACCATCGGCCTCTGAGTGCCGTCACTGCTCGCCGCGCGACTTCCACTTGTCCGGGATCACCCGCAGCTCGCGCGTGTGCAGATCCGCGTTGGCGCGCAGCACGAAGACACGAAAGCGCGGCCCCGCCTGCCCCACGAGTGGCCGCTGGCCGGAGTAGTAGGCGAACTGCGTCGACCATGGCAATCGATCCACGCCGTAGTCGAGCGCCGCGATCTGCTCGAGTCGTGGATCGGGCTCGAACCACACACC
This sequence comes from bacterium, assembly GCA_011051855.1. Classification (GTDB taxonomy): domain Bacteria; phylum Planctomycetota; class UBA1135; order UBA1135; family UBA2386. The sequence goes on from DRKG01000214.1 coordinate 2,071, forward strand.
TTCGACGCCGTCGATGCTACCGGCCATGACCAGGTCCCCCCGCCGAAGCTGCACCTCGCCGGCGAGTAGCGGCTTCATGCCGGCGCGGGGCGCGTAGAACTCGAATCCCCAGCCGCCGGTGAAGTAGACGTCGGCGCCGGGATGTTGTTCCTTCGCCCAACGCACGGCCCCGTGCGACGCGGCGACCCAGCAGTGGCCCTCGACGTAGTCGACCGCTTGCACGAACAGGCCGAACAGCGCGGCTCCGACGGCCACCCAGCGCATCGCGCCACCGGCACGGCGGCGACGCGCACACCAGTAGCCGGCGGTCACCGTCAACGCGACCACGACCATCAATGCGCGCCGCGCCGCCGGAAACGGCGAAACCGCGAACGACGCGGCGATCTCGGCCAAACACCATGCGACGAGGAATACACGCAGCGCCCGCGATCCGTAGCAACGCATGCCCTGCCGTCCAGCGAGGCCGCTCCGCACAAGGCACAGAAGCAGCCAACCCAGCACCCCCCAGGTCAGAGCCGACATGCCGGCGTAGGCCAGCGAGTCGATGGCGCCATCGGCGAGCCCACGGCCACCGTCGTCCGGGAACCACCCAACGAGGCCGAGCCCGACCACGTAGGTGGCGGCCGCACCAACCAGCACGACCGGTCGCGCGCCGAAGCCCGCCAACGCCAACAAGGTCGCGGGTGCCGCCAACAACCCGACGTTCTGCACCATGCCTTTGACCAGATGGCTCCAGTCGCGCACCTGCGAGTAAGACAGCTGTTGAAGAAAGAAGGAGCCGCCGCCGTGTGACCAGCTCAGCAATCCTTCGATGCCGAGCGCGGTTGCTGCGGCTGCCGTCAAACCGACCAGGCCTTCCCGCCAACGCCCACGCAGCCCCGTCCACAACAGCCAGGGCCCGAAGAAGGCCAGCGCCGAATACTTCGTCTGCAACGCCAGACCGAACAGCACTCCCGCGAACAGAGCCGGCGCGATCGCGCGGCGGTCGAACGAACGGAGCAGCAGCCCCAGACTGGCCAACCCGAGCGACAGCATCGGCACTTCGAGCATCAGGTTCAGGCCCGGCAGCACGGCCGGCCCGAGTGCGATGGCGACCGCAACCGGCGCGACACCGCGCCGCAACCAGCGCCGCAGCAGGTGCAGCAAGCCGAAGCAGAACAGCCACTGCACCGGCAAGAACCACAGATGCCAAGCGATCACGGAGTCGCCGAACCAGGCAATCGCCGGCGCCCAGTAGTAGGAGTGCACCGGCGCCACCATGATCGTCCAAGCCGGCACCGGCTTCTGGTGCCACGGTGCGACGAACTCGTACGGATGCAGCGGATCGGCGGCCACCTGCGCTGCGTAGTAGTGGTGGCACACGTCGTCCGCGGTCACCGGTTCGAGCAGGTTCGCAGCGCACATTGTCAGCGCAAGCAGCAGCGCGACCAGGGAAGCGGGCAGCGGACGACGGAACATCATCTCTGACATCGGCGAGGAGCGGGTCGCACCATAACGAATGGCCACCTACGCTTCCCGAACGTGTCCGACCTCACCGCATCCCTGCAGCAACTCTACGGCTTTCCGACGTTCCGCGGCCCGC
>DRKG01000215.1 GCA_011051855.1 bacterium
GGATCAGCGCGACCGCGCTCGCCCACGGCCGCGAAATGCTGCTCGAGATCGGCACCCGCATCGAGGATGTGCAGCGCGCGGTCGAGGACAAGATCCGCGAACTCGGCGGCGAGCCGTGCTTTCCGGCGCAGATCTCGCGCAACCACATCGCCGCGCACTACTGCTCGCCGCCGGGCGATCCGACCACGGTGCAGCCGGGCGACATCATCAAGCTCGACTGCGGCACCCACGTCGACGGCTGGGTGACCGACAACGCGACCACGGTCGACCACCGCGACGGCGAGGACTCGCTGCTGTGCACCGCCAGCCGAATGGCGCTCGAAAACGCGATCGCGGTGATGGGTCCGGGCGTGTCGCTGACCGAAGTCGGCCGCCAGGTCGAGTCGTCGATCACGCAGCTCGGATTCGAGCCGGTGCGCAACCTGTGCGGGCACGGAGTCGCGCGCTACACGATCCACTGCGCGCCGTCGGTGCCGAACTACGCCGACGCCAAAGCCGGCCGGCTGAAGGCCGGGCAAACGATCGCCTGCGAGCCGTTCGCCAGCGACGGCAAGGGCATGATCGATGTCGACGGCAAAGCCGAAGTGTTCATGCTCAAACGCAGCGTCAAACCGAAGGACAACCTGCCAAAGGACGTCTTCCAGGCGATGGAACGCTCCAACCGCCTGCCGTTCGCCCGACGGGATCTGGCACGCTGGCTCGGGGATGACGAACGCTGCGAAGACGCGCTGCGCCTGCTGCTGAAGAAGCGGCTGATCGAGGACTATCCGCCGCTGTGCGAGAAGCCCGGCGTGCGGATCGCGCAATTCGAGCACACCATCCTGATCCACGAGGACGGCGCCGAGGTAGTCACGCGCCTGCCCGAACAGGCGAGCTGAGGCATGCGCATCGGTATCGACGCCCGTGAGGGCTTCCGTCCCGAACCTCGCGGCATCGGCCTCTACGTGCGCCACCTCGCGCGCGAGTTCCGCACGCTGGCGGCCGACGACGAGTTCCTGCTCTACCACCAAGCCGAGCTGCCGCCCGACTGCGCCACTCCGTTCGAACTGGGCGCGAACCAGCGGTCCGTGCTGGCCGACATGCCGGGTGCGCGCCTGCACTCCTGGGAACGAGTGCAGATGCCGTGGCGCCTGCGGCGCGACCGGCTCGATGTCTACCACGGCACCTACAACACGTTGCCGCCGCGGTGGCGGCTGTGGCCGGGGCCGCCGATGATCGTCTCGCTGCACGACGTGATCGTCACCTGGTATCCCCAGGACCTCGACGACTCCTACGTACGCTACGCGCGCAAGGTCACACCGCGAGTGGTGCGCGACGCGGCGCTGATCCTGACGGTGAGCGAATGGAGCCGGCGCGACATCTGCGAACGCTTCGACGCCGACCCAGGCAAGGTCCGACTGGCGCACAACGGCCTACCCGAAGCCGTGCTGCAGGGCGCCCCCGACGGTGCCGGCGATGCCGCCCGCGAGCGCTTCGCCGAAGGGCGACCGTATCTATTCGCCATCGGCGCCACCCTCGAACGCAAGAACACCGGCCGCATGATCGAGGCGTTCGGACGGGTGCGTGAACGCGACCGGTCGCTGCCCCACCTGCTGCTGGTATCGGGCGTCGGCAAGGCCGCGGACCGCTTCCGCGAGCGCGCCGCCAACGCCGGCGTGCTCGATCACGTGCGTTTCCTGCCCTACCTGTCCCAGCAGGACCTGGTCGCCGTCTACGCCGGAGCCGATCTGTGCATCTATCCGAGCCTGGTGGAAGGCTGGGGCATCCCGGTGACCGAGTCGATCGCGCTCGGCACGCCGGTCGTCACCAGCAACACGTCGGCGATGCCCGAGGCCGGCGGCGAGTTCGCCCGCTACTTCGATCCACACGATCTCGAATCGATGGCGACCGTGATCGCGGACGCGCTCCACTCCTACGTGCCGCAATGGCCGGCGGTGCGCGCGCGCGCGGTGGCCTGGGCACGCCAGTTCACCTGGTCGAAGGCCGCCGCGAACGTGCTGGCGGCCTACCGCGAGGTCGCGGCAGGCCGCTGACCGGCCAACCGCTGGCGGGTCTGCCGCGCTCAGCCCTTGCGGGCCCGGCCTTCCGCGAGGATGCGCTCCGCGAGATGGTCGGCCGCCTCGCTGGTCGGAATGCCCTCCTCGTGGGCGATCGTCCACAGCTCCTTCAGAGCCTGCGGGATGCGCTCGATCTTGCGCAGCGCGGCGGCCTCGTCGTAGCCGCCCTCGTGGAACTCGACCGACACGTTGATGATGCCGCCGGCGTTGATCACGTAGTCGGGCGCGTAGAGGATGCCGCGATCGCGCAACATCGCACCGTGCTCCGACTTGAGCAGCACGTTGTTGGCGGCTCCGGCGACCACTTTGGTGCGCAGCGCCGGAATCGTCTCGTCGTTGAGCACTCCGCCGAGCGCGCACGGAGCGAGCAGGTCGCACTCCATCGTCAGGATCTCGTCCTCGGCCACCGGCACGATGCCGAACTCCTTCTGCAGCGCTTCGAGCCGGTCCCGGTCGCGGTCCGCGGCGAACACCTTCGCGCCGGCCTTGGCGAGCCGCTCGGCGAGTGCCCCACCGACCGCACCGACCCCTTGGATCGCGATCGTGCGCCCGTTCGGGTCGTCGTTGTCGTAGGCCTGCCCGAGCGCGGCGCGAACCCCGAGGAACACGCCGTAGGCGGTGTAGGGCGACGGGTTGCCGCTGCCGCCGTCCTCGCGCGCCAGGCCGCTGACGTACTTGGTCGCACGGCGCACGATGTTCAGGTCCGCGATCGTCGTGTTGACGTCTTCGGCGGTCGTGTAGAGCCCGTCGAGCGAATCGACGAGGCGACCGACGGCCAGGTAGAGCGCCTCCGACTTGATCGTCTTGGCGTCGCCGAGGATCACCGCTTTGCCACCGCCGAGGCCGGTGTGGGCGACGGCCGACTTGTAGGTCATGCCCTTCGACAGTCTCTTGACGTCGAACAGCGCCTCTTCCTCCGAGCCGTAGTTCCACATCCGCAGGCCGCCGAGTGCCGGGCCCAGGGTGGTGTCGTGCACGGCGACGATCGCGTGCAGGCCACTCGCGGGGTCGACGCCACGAACGACTCGCTCGTAGCCGTCGACCGGGATTTCGCTGATTTGCAGGGTATCGCTCACGGTTTCTGGTGCGGGGACCGCAGTTCGGGGGGAAACAGGATAGCGATCGGCAGGCCCCGCGCTACTCCAACCTGTGCGATCGGCGCCGCTCCCGCCCGCACTCAGTGAGCGGGTCGGCTGCCGACCTTGACCTCGGTGTCGAACGCCGCATCCCCGCGGATGACGTGCACCGTTACGGTGTGGCCGATGATCAGGCCGTCGAGCACGTCGGTGTATTCCTGCAAGTCGGCGACCTCGACACCGGCGATCTTGGTGATCGTATCGCCCTGCTGGATGCCCGCTTGGGCCGCCGGGCCGCCCTCGCGCACCTCGCCGACGCCGACCCCGGCCTCGCTGCCGGCGTAGTCGGGCATGAAACCGAGCGCCGGGCGCAGGCCTTCGGGGTTTTCGGTCGGCAGCGACTCGACCTCGCCTTCGCCCACTTCCGGTTCCCGGCCTTCGTCCGGCTGTTCCTCGGCCTCGGCGACCGGCGGCAGCGCACGCGGCTCGCGCCGCGGCTCGCGGGCCACGACGACGAAATCCCCCGCCTTGCGATCGCTCTGGTAGACGCCGGCCCCCAGGTCCTCGACGGTCTCTGCCGTGAGCACCTTGACCACTACGTCGGGCAGTCGATTGCGCACGCGCTGCACCACGCCGCGGCCGTAGTCGCTGTGCTGCTTGCCGCAGATCAGCACCACCAGCGGCCGTTCGCTGTCACCCGCGTGCGCCTGCAGCCAATCCGCGATGGTCTCGCCCATGGTGTCGTCGCGCACGCACTGCGCCACGTAGAACGCGCGCAGGTCCTCTTCGGTGACGCCCGGGTGACCCGACATCACCTCCAGGAACGCGTCGTAGCCGTCGTCCTCGGGCACCGTCACCTCGCGCGCGACATGCGGACTGCCGGCCACGGCGTCGAGACCTTCCTTGCGCGCCCGCGTGACCAGCTCCTTCGGGGCATTGGCACACAGCACCATCAGACCGTTCGCGCGCGCGTACTCGATCACCGGCCGATAGTCGCGCGCGTAGTTGCCCCACGGAC
>DRKG01000216.1 GCA_011051855.1 bacterium
CGCCTGCGTCGGCGATGAGCTGACTCTCTACGTCGACCTGCGGTCGCGGGCGCGCGGGCCGCAGCCGGTGATCGTCGACTACGTCGTGCACCACGTCCGCGCCGATGGTTCGACCGGCGCACGGACGTGGAAGGGCTGGCGGCTGCAGCTCGGAGCCGGCGAATGGCGCACCTTGCAGAAGCGCCATTCGCTGCGCCCGGTGACGACCCGTCGTGATTACCCGGGACGGCACCGGATCGAACTGCTCGTCAACGGCCGCGTGATGGCGTGCGCAGCGTTTGACCTCGTCGCCGGTGGTGAGGTCGCTCGGGTGGCGTCGGGCGGTAGTCTGCAGCGACCGGTGATGGCGAGATCCACAGCGACGACGGTCGAACAATACCTGGACGGCTTGCCGCTCGACCGGCGGGTGGCGATCGAGGCCGTGCGCCAGGTCGTGCTCGACAACCTCGGTCCCGGCTTCGAGGAAGGCATACAGTACGGCATGATCGGCTACTTCGTGCCGCATTCCGTCTACCCGAACGGCTACCACTGCGACCCGAGGCAACCGCTGCCGTATCTGTCGCTGGCGGCGCAGAAGAACCACTTCGCGATCTACCTGATGGGGCTCTACATGGACCCCGACGGTGCTGCCTGGTTCGAGCGGGCGTGGCGGGCAACCGGCAAGAAGCTCGACATGGGCAGGGCGTGCGTGCGCTTCAAGAAGCTAGAAGACGTGCCGCTCGATGTGGTCGCCGAGGCCATTAGGCGGATGCCGGCGAAGCGCTACATCGCCACCTACGAGGCCGCCTTCGCCGGCAGGGGCCCGGCCCGGTCCGTCGGCAAGAAGAAGGCGGCGGCGAAGAAAGCGGCCAAGAAGTAGCGCGATCGGCGCGGGCACCGGCGCCCGACTGCGTCACCGCGTCACTGCCCGCGAATGCGGTGCAGGACCGCGTGGGCGGTGGTCGTCAGGCCATCGGGGTCCAAGGCCGCTTCGAGGCGTCGCTGCACGATCAGTTGCTCGTGCAGTTCGCGCCGGCCGGGTCCGTCCAGATCGCAGAACGCCGGATGGAAGCGCGCGCCGCCGTCGGCGTCGCGCGGCCGCCAGGCCGAGGTGGCCTGGGCGATCAATGGGTCGCGTTCCGCTGGCGTCACGAGGCCTCCGGGTCGAGTTCGATACCGTTCCGCCGCAGGCAGTCGGCCAGCAGTCGGCGGGCGCGGGTGATGTTCTGCAAGAACGTGTTGAGCTTCATGCCCAGGCGTTCGGCGAGCGTGCGATCGGGGTCGGCGGCGCGGTTGTCGATGCGCGCCGCCAGCGCGGCGGACGGTCGATCGGGGAGCTGGTCGCGGCAGCGCGCGATCGCCGCGCGCAACTCGTCGTCGGGCAGCGTCGGTTCGACCGCCGGCGCGTCGCCTTCGGTCAGTTCGACGTGGCACGCACGGTGCCGGCGTAGATGATCGATCGCGAGGTTGCGCGCGATGCGCAGGCCGAGTCGGAGCAGGCCGTTCGGCTTGTCGTCCGGGGTGCAGCGCGGGGCCACCTGCCAGACGCGCAGCAGCGTCTCCTGCAGCACCGCTTCCCCGTCGACCTCGGTCGCGAACGCGCGCAGGCTGCGCCGCAGCGGCTGCTCGGCGCCTGCGAGCCAACGGGCGAACGCGTCGGCGTCGCCCTGCTGGATCGCGGCGAGGTGTCGGTCGAGGTCGATCGTGGCCACGGGGCGAAGTCTATGGTCGGATCGGCAGCCAGTCGCCGCCCGGCAGCCGCACGTGCTCGGGCAGATCCTCGCCGGACGACTCCTCCGGCAACGTGAGCACGACCTCCGCGATGCCGCCGGCCGGCACGCGCCGGTCGGTGGTGCTGGTCCGGGCGTCCGTCGCTGCCGACACCACGGTGCCGTCGGACAGGCACAGCTCCAGGTGCCGGGGCAGGCTCCACGGCACCTTGGCGGTGCCTTCGTTGTGGAACGCGAGCACCAGTTGGCCGTCCGCGCACCGGATGAGTTGCACGCGCCACTTCGCCGTGCGGCCGCCGAACAAGCTGCCCATCAGGCGGCCCACACCGCTGGCCAGGTCCGCGCCGCACGATCGGCGGGCATCGCTCTCGGTCCGGTGCGGAGCTGCCGGCGAAGCCTTCGGCATCGGCTCGTCCAGGAACGTGTCCTCGTCGTCGCAGATCGACATGCAGACCTGATCGAGCCCGCTGCTGCTGCGCAGCCCCAGGCCCTCGACGGCCATGCCGTGCGGCAGTTCGTGCGGCATGATCTCGCGGCGCGTCGGCCGGCTGCCGTCGACCGTCGGCGTGTCGGTCACCGCGATCCACGAAGTCAACCTGGTGGCGATCTGGTGGGTGAGACCGAGGCGCTCGATCGCCGCGTCCGCGTTTCCGGCAGGCAGCGTGCGCGCGGCGCGTTCGGTCTCGATGTCCTCGACCCGCTCGCGCGCGAACAGGGCGGCCAGTTCTCGTCGGCCGTGGCCTCTTTCGGTCGGCTCGACCTGCAGTTCGCGTTCGAAGGTGCCATCGGCCGTGCGACCGCGCACCCGCAAGACGCCGCCGTCGGGATCCAGCCGCAGGGCGACGCGGGCCGGAGCCGCGGCGAACAGGTCTGGCAGTGCCTGTGGCGCCACTTCCCGCACTGCGGTTCCCCGGATCTCGAGGTCGACGACGACCGGGTTCTGCATGGCCCGGACCAGATGGGCGGCCGCCTGCACCGCTGGTTCGTCGGTGCCGACGATCGCCTCCGTGCCGCGTCCGGCGCGGGCCACGGCGCGCGTCAGCGAGCGGTTCGCCGCCGCGCCGACGCCGAGCACGTGGCAACGACTCTGGCGCGGCAGCTCGCGCACCAGATGCGCGGTGATCTCGTCCTCGAAGCCGACCAGCCCGTCGGTCAGCAGCACGACCTGCGTCTGGGCTTCGGTGCGCAGTGGCTGCAGCGCTTGCCGCACGCCGGACAGCATCTCGGTGCCGCCGTGCGCGCGCAGCATGTCGAGCCACATCAGTGCCAGCTCGACGTTCTCCGGCGTTGCGTGGACCGGCGCGGCGAACCATTCGTGCGGCGCGCTCGAGAACTCCACCATGCGCAGGCGGTCGTTCGGTTCGAGCGAGCGCACCAATGCCTGGGCGACCGCGACCGCCTGTTCGAGGGGGGCACCGCTCATCGAGCCGCTGGTGTCGATCAGCAGCACCAGGTCGCGGCTGACGGACGGGCGCGCGCCGCGCGGCGGCACCAACGTCAGCAGGCCGAAGGCGTCGTCGGCGCCCGCGTGCGTCGCCGGTCGGGCGCAGTCGAGGCGCACACCGACGTCCGGTTCGCCGGTCGCCCAGCGGACCACGACGTCGCGGTCGAGGCGCACGCTGCGGTCGGCGAACGTCACCTGCAGCGGTCCGTCCGGCGGCGCCGAGTGCTGCAGGGGATGGGACGGCGAAGTCGGGGTGGTGCCGTCGGCGATCCGGTCGGCGATGTCGAGGCGCAGTTCGAGGCGCTGCGGCAGGGGGCCGTCCGCGATGTCGACTGCCTGCCGGGTCGCGTCGGCGACGCGGCCCGGTTCGCCCTGGTAGCGCGGTGCGACCACGGTCGGGAAGCGGTACTCCCATTCGTTGCCGTCGCTGCGCCACGCCAGCGGTTGGTCGATTTCGAGTTCGACCACGACGTCGGCGCCGGGCGGAACGTTGCCGATCTCCTGCCGAAACAGGCTGCTGCGGTCCTCTTCCAGCAATGCCGCCGTGTGGCCCGACACCAGCGCCTGCTCGAAGCGCTCGCGGGCGGCCGCGCGCCGGTCGACCTCCCCGGTGATGCGGCGATCCCCGATGGTGAAGGCGAATGCAGCGATTGCGCCGTCGGCCGGCAGCGGTAGCAGGTAGGTGACGGCCAGAGGTGCATCGTGCGGATTGCGGAACGTCTGGCGCAGGCGGGTGCGGGCGAGGCCGCCGCCGGCGCGGGCCGTCAGCGCGGCGTTCCGCAGCGGCAGGACCTTGCCGTCCGCACTGACCAGGCGGCTTGCTGCGGTGGTGGCGGCGGTCGGCATCGTGGGCGTGGTCGGGTTGGGGATGGGCATATGATCTCCTCTGTTCGGTGGGTTCCCAGGCACCACGTGGGGATGCACCGATCGGTGACAGCCTTTTTGTCAAGAATCGCGACGGACACTGTTCTCCGTCGTTGCCGTGTAATGCGATGCCGCTCTCGTCGCTGGCTTCCGCGGACCGAACGAAACCGATGAACCGTCTCCCGACGCTGCTGCTCTCCTTCCTCCTGCTGTTGCTGCCGAACGCTTGTTCGGGCGGTGCGACCGATTACTCCGGCGCGTTCGCCGGTGACGGGCTCGAGCTCGAACTGCACGCGGCCGGCAAGCGCTACACCGGCACGATCTCGCTCAAGGGCCGGCGCTACGAGGCCGAAGCCCTGCCGCAGGACGGCGGCCTCGTCGGCGAGTTCCGGAGCGAGGGAAAGAGCTACCCGTTCCGGGTTGCCCGAGACGGGAAGGAGCTCGTGCTCGAGTCGGGCGGGGCGAAGTACCGGCTTCGCGGCCAGCAGTCCGACAATCCGCTGGCCGCGGGTGGCGCCGAGGCGCCGGACGACAATCCGCTGGCCACGGGCGGCGAACGGGTCGATGCCGAGGTTGCACGCGCCAAGCAGCAGCAACAGTCGCAGGCTGCGGCCGAGTTGCAGGCGGCCGCGACGTTCACACGCTCCTTCAAGCACCCGAGCGGTCTGTATTTCATGTATCCCGACGGCTGGTCGGTCAAGGACACCGGCGACGGCGGGGTCGCGATCGTGCCGCCGGATGCGGCCACCATCGACGGCCAGCAGGCCGAGGTGATGGCGCTCGCTGGCGAAGAGTCGGAGGTCGAGCGCGTCGACCACCCCGAACTGAAGGCTTTCGCGCGGCAGTTCGTCGCCGGCTCGCTCCCTTACCTGCAGGCGACCGGGGACGGCGAGGTCAAGACCATCGGCCAGCACCAGGTGCTGCACATGAATTGGCGCGGCGACTACCAGGGTCACAAGATGGCTGCGTGCTTCCAGATCCTGTTGCTCAACGGGTATGCCATCGGCGCCTTCACGTTCGCACCCCAGGAGCGGTTTGCGCAGCGGCTACAGACGATGAGCGAGGTCGTGCGCACGCTCACCTACGAACGGCCGGAAGCCGACCCGAGGCTGGTCGGCTCGTGGCGCTACGAGAAGACCTACATTTCGGGCACGTTCTCGTCGATCACGGTCCGCAACCTGGTGCTGCGTGCCGATGGCACCTGCTACGAAGGCGGCCGGATGATGGCCGGCATGGAGCACCAGGACAGTGGTGGCAACTACACCGGTTCGACCCACGGTGACGCGGCAAACGCCGAGTACCAGGGCCGCTGGCATACGGAGGGCTCGGATCTCGTGATGGAGTGGAGCAACGCCGGCACCGAACGCTGGGGCTTCTACATCGAGGGATCGAGCATGCTGTGGAAGTCCGGGGGCGAGAAGAAGCTCTGGAAGCGCGTCCAGTGATTGCGTGAGGCGATGGCTGCTCCGCGCATGCGTCCGGTATTCCTGCGGCCCCTTCCGGGCACGGGGACCGACTTCTTCCGCTCGCTCGACCTCGCCCTGACCCGCCCGGGTGCTCCGTGCCGGGGCATGCTCTACGGCGAAGGTGATTCGTCAGGTGCGATCCTCCGCCGCCACGAGCAAGACCAGCTCTTCTGGAGTCCGGCGTTGCACCTGCACGTCGAGCGCGATGGTGAAGGTGGTGCCTACGTGCTGCGCGGGCGATTCTCGCCGAGTTCGCCGGTGTGGACTGCGTTCCTCGCGATCTATCTGACGCTGGCGATCGTCGCGATCGCTTCCGGCTGCTACGGCGGTGCTCAGATCATCGTCGACGAGACGCCATGGGCCTTCCTCGGCGTGCCGGTCGCCCTGCTGCTGGCCGGCTTCACCTACGGTGCGGCGTTCATCGGCCAGGGCCTCGGCGGCGACGACATGTACGAGCTGCGTTCGTTCGTCGAACGCATCGCCGACAAGCCGCCGCGCGACTGAGCGGGACCGTGTGGCTGCCGGGTCCCGACGCCGGATCGTAGGTTGCGAGTTATCGATGGTGGGCTCGAAGTGGTGTGAGGAGTGCGAAGCGCCGCTGCGCCCCACCGAGCAAGAACCATGCGCGTCGCTCCGCACGTGTTGTGGAGCGGTTTCTTGTCAGGCGTCGCCGAACCCGCGGTGCGTCTGCAGCGCGCGCAGGTAGTTGGCGCGTTCGTAGGCGCGGGGGTCCGGCGCGCGCGAGCTGTCCATGCTGCCGCGCATCTGGCGGAGCGAGGCGTAGTCGTGTTCTCGCAGCCAGTCGGCGAGTCCCTGGCGCAGTTCTTCGATGCGGCCGAGACCGTGCCGCAGCAGGGTGGCCACGATCTGCACCGTATGGGCACCGCACATGATCGCCTTGACCGCATCCTCGACATCGTGCACGCCGCCGGTGACGACGAAGTCGCCGCCTACGGTGCCGGATAGAATCGCGAGCCAGCGTAGGCGCAACTGCAGTTCGCGCGGCGTCGACAACTGCAACTGGGTGTGCACTTCGAGCAGGTCGGTTTCGATATCGGGTTCGAAGTAGCGGTTGAACAGCACGAACCCGCGCGCACCGGCTACGCGCAGGCGGTTCGCGAGGTGCGGCAAGGACGTGTAGAACGGCGACAGCTTGACGGCGACCGGCACGCGGATCGCGCTGCAGACCGACGCCGTGATTTCGACCAGCTCGTGCTCGATGTCCGCCGATGACCGGTGGGGGTCGGTGACGACGTCGAACAGGTTGAGTTCGAGGGCATCGGCACCGGCGTCGGCGATGCGGCGTGCGAAGCCGGTCCAGCCTCCCTGGGTGTGGCCGTTGAGCGACGCGACCACCGGCACCGACACGGCCTGGCGGACTGCGGCCAGGTGACCGAGATACTCGTCCGGTCCGAATACGAACTCCGCCGGTTCGGGCAGGTAGGAGCGCGCCTCGCCGTGCGATTCGGTGTGTGCGAGGGTCGCGTCGTGGTGCGCCAGCGCTTCCTGGTCGAGCTGCTCTTCGAACAGCGAGCGCAGCACGATCATCGCGATGCCGGCGTCGGCGAGCGCGCGCGCGCCATCGAGCGTGTCGCTCAGCGGCGATGCGCCGGCCACGAACGGGTGCGGCAGTTCGATGCCGAGATAGGTCGTCGACAAGTCCATGCTCATCGGTGCGGCTCCGGCCGAGCTTCGGCCGCGGCCACGGCGTCGGGAAAGCGCAGTTGCGCGATGTGGCGATAAACCGCCATGCGCCGTTCCGCCGCCTGCTGGGCGCCCCGCGCGTAGCGGCGGAAGCCTTCGGGGTCGATCTTCTCGACCATGCGGAAGCGGGCCTCGTTGCGCATGTAGTCGGCGACCGGCAAACGGCCGCCGGGAACGTCGACGACCAGCGGTGGCTCGCCGCGTTCGCCGGCGGCCGGGTCGTAACGGAACAGCGGCCATACCCCGCTCTGCACGGCGCGCTGCTGCTGGTCGGCGCCGAACACCAAGTCGTAGCCGTGCGCGATGCACGGGCTGTATGCGATCACCAGCGACGGTCCCGGGTGCGCTTCGGCTGCGCGCAGCACGCGCACGGTGTGGGCGTCCTGCGCGCCGATCGCGACGCTGGCGACGAACACGTGGCCGTAGTGCATCGCCATCAGCCCGAGATCCTTCTTGTCGACCGACTTGCCCCTGGCGGCGAACTTGGCGACTGCGCCGAGCGGCGTGGCCTTCGACGCCTGGCCGCCGGTGTTCGAGTAGACCTCGGTGTCGAGCACCAACACGTTGACGTCGCGCGGGCTGGCGAGCACGTGGTCGAGGCCGCCGTAGCCGATGTCGAACGCCCAGCCGTCGCCGCCCACCAGCCAGACGCTCTTGGGCACCAGGTAGTCGGCGAGCTGGTCGAGTTCGCGAGCCGCCGGCGCTGCGCTCTGCCGCAGCCGGCGGCGCAGTTCGTCGACGCGGGTGCGTTGCCGGGCAAACCAGTGTGCGTCGCGCCGGCTCGGCCAGTTGACCAGTCCGGCGGCGAGTTCGACCGACTCGAGTTCGGGCGCGAGGTCGACGAGCAACTGGCGCGCCCGGTTGCCGAGGGCATCGACCGCCAGGCGCATGCCGAGGCCGTACTCGGCGTTGTCCTCGAACAGCGAGTTCGCCCACGCCGGTCCGCGGCCGGCGGCGTTGGTGGTGTAGGGCGTGGTCGGCAGGTTGCCGCCGTAGATCGATGAACAGCCGGTGGCGTTGGCGATCAGCAGGCGATCACCGAACAGTTGCGTCAGCAGCTTGATGTATGGCGTTTCCCCGCAGCCGGCGCAGGCACCCGAGAACTCGAACAGCGGCTGCAGCAGTTGCGAGCCGCGCACGTCGAGTTTGCCGACGTCGCACGGATCTGCCTCCGGCAGCTTCGCGAAGAACGCGAACCGCTCGCGTTCGCGCGCCTGCACCGGCAGCACCGGTTGCATGTCGATCGCCTTGTGGCGCGGGTTGCCTTTGTCCTTCGCCGGACAGACCTGCACGCACAGGCCGCAGCCGGTGCAGTCGTCGGGCGCCACCTGGATGGTGTAGCTCTGGCCGGCGAAATCCTTGCCGCGCCACGGCGCCGACGGGAACCCGTCCGGTGCGCTGTCGAGCGCCGCCGGCTCGAACACCTTGGCGCGGATCGCCGCGTGCGGGCACATCAGCGCGCATTTGTTGCACTGGATGCAGATGTCGGCATCCCAGATCGGCACGGCGGTGGCGATCGCGCGCTTTTCCCATCTTGAGGTGCCGGTCGGCCAGGTGCCGTCCGGCGGGAACGCGCTGCACGGCAAGAGATCGCCCTTGCCTGCCAGCATCGCGGCGGTCACGCGCTGCACGAACTCCGGTGCTTCCGGTGGCACGGTCGGCGGTTTCGGCCGGGCGTCGCCGTCGTCGGCCGGAATCGCGATGCTATGCAGGTGCGCGAGCGCCGCGTCGACCGCGGCGTGGTTGCGGCGCACGATCTCGTCGCCCTTGCGGCCGTAGGTCTTGCGGATCGACTGCTTGATGGCCTCGATCGCCCGATCGCGCGCCAGCAACCCGCTCAGTTCGAAGAAGCACACCTGCATGATCGTGTTGATGCGCCCGCCGATGCCGGCCTCGCGCGCTACGGCGCCGGCGTCGATTGCATGGACCGTCAGGCGTCGTGCGCGGATCCGTTGCCGCACTTCCGACGGCAACCGATGCCAGACTTCCTCCGGCGGGAACGGTGCGTTCAGCAGCAGCGTGGCGCCGTCGGCGGCGTGGGCGAGCACGTCGTGGCGCTCGAGGAACTGGAACTGGTGGCAGGCGACGAACCCGGCGCGCCCGACCAGCCATGGAGCTTCAAACGGCTCTTTGGCGAAGCGCAGATGCGAAACGGTCATCGCACCGGACTTCTTGCTGTCGTAGACGAAGAAGCCCTGCACGTGCCGGTCGGCGCTTTCGCCGAGGATCTTGATCGTGCTCTTGTTGGCGCCGACGGTGCCGTCCGAGCCGAGGCCGAAGAACACCGCCTCGGTGGTCGCGGACGCCGGTGTCGGCAGGTCGCGCGGCAGTTCCCGGTCGGGCAGCGGCAGCGAGTGGTGCCCGATGTCGTCGACGATGCCGACGGTGAAGCCGTGGCGCGGCGCGTCGCGTTCGAGTTCGGCGAACACGGTCGCCGCCATCGCCGGTGTGAACTCCTTGCCGGACAGGCCGAACCGGCCGCCGACCACCAGCGGCGGTTGCGCCAGTCCGCGCGTGGCCATCTGCACGTCGAGGCACAACGGCTCGGCGGGCGCACCGGGTTCCTTGGTGCGGTCGAGCACTGCCAGTCGGCGGGCCGTGTCCGGCAGGGCTGCAGCGAGCCGTTCGCCGTCGAACGGCCGGTAGAGCCGCACCTGCAGCAGGCCGACGCGTTCGCCCTCGGCGACCAGGTGGCGCACGGCTGCGCGCACCGCTTCCGCGCCGGATCCCATCACGACGACGATCCGTTCCGCCTGCGGGTGCCCGTCGTATTCGAACGGGTGGTAGCGGCGTCCGGTGTGTTCGAAGAACCGGTCCATAGCTACGGCGACTTCGTCGGTGCAGCGTCCGTAGAACGGATTGCACGCCTCGCGCGCCTGGAAGAACACGTCGGGGTTCTGTGCCGAACCGCGCAGCACCGGGCGGTCGGGGGTCAGCGCGCGCGCGCGGTGGGCCGCGATCGCGTCGCGATCGATCAGCGCCAGCAGATCGTCGTCGGCGAGAACGCGGATCTTCTGCAGTTCGTGGGAGGTGCGGAAGCCGTCGAAGAAGTGCACGAACGGCACGCGGCTCCGCAGGGTCGCCATGTGCGCGATGCAGGCCAGATCGTGCGCTTCCTGCACCGTGGCCGCGCACAGCAGCGCGAACCCCGTCTGCCGGCACGCCATCACGTCGGAGTGGCCGCCGAAGATCGACAACGCGTGGCTGGCCACCGTGCGTGCGGCGACGGGCATGACGAACGGCAGCAGCTCGCCGGCGAGCTTGTACATCGTCGGAATCATCAGCAGCAGCCCCTGCGAGGCTGTGAACGTCACCGCCAGAGAGCCTGCCTGCAACGCGCCGTGCACCGCGCCGGCGGCGCCGCCTTCCGATTGCATCTCGACGATCGACGGCACCGTGCCGAACAGGTTGCGGCGCTCGTGCGCGGCCCATTCGTCGCACAGCTCGCCCATCGGCGACGAAGGTGTGATCGGGTAGATCGCGGCGACTTCGGACAACCGGTAGGCGATCGACGCCGCCGCTTCGTTGCCGTCGACGGTCACGGTGCGCGCGTTGGCCATGGCGCGTAGTACGCTGCGGCCCGGCGCGGTGGACGGCCAGGGGCAAAGCGGCGTAGTCGGGAGGTGAAGTGGGCGCAGGTCGCCCGCGATTGCGCTATCGCGACAGCGCGTAGTCGAGCCCGCCGCGCACTGCGGCGACTTGCGCGCGGTTGCAGAGGTCATCGGTGACCCGGGGACTGTCAGGGTAGACCTCGGTGGTGGTCACGTAGCGCGCATCGGTCATGCCCATGCAAAGGCCGAGGCCGGCCGCCTCGTAGTGGATCACGCCGTCCTGGGTCACGTCTTCGCCGATGATCTGGCCGTTCT
Source organism: bacterium (assembly GCA_011051855.1). Classification (GTDB taxonomy): domain Bacteria; phylum Planctomycetota; class UBA1135; order UBA1135; family UBA2386. The sequence continues at coordinate 11,054 of DRKG01000216.1, forward strand.
TGTCCGGAAGTGCGATGTGGGTGACCTCGCGCACCGCGGCGATGATCGCGCCCTGGAAGTCCGGCTCCGGCTTCTGCGCGTCGGCGACGGTGTAGAAGCCATCCGGGATCTCGCCCGAACCCGGCTCTTCCCCGTCGCGCGCCGCCTTCGCCGGTCGGAACTCCGATTCGTCGGTGTCGGTGGTTTCGTGCAGGTCGATGTGCATCAGGAACGGCACGTCACGCGCGCGCACCATCGCCATCAGCGCCGCCGCTTCCTCGCACGGACTGTCGGCGACGAACGAGCGGTTGGGGTCGATCGCCCGATCGTTCCAGCGGTGGATGTGCTCGTAGGCCCACGGGCTGACGCACGGCGCGATCAGGATGTTGGCGCGGTCGTTGTAGTCGGCCGCGTGTTCGGCCGCGAATCGCAACGCTCCCTGCACGCCGCTGGTCTCGTAGCCGTGCACGCCGCCGGTGACCAGCACCCACGGGTTGGCGGCCCTGGGCGAACGCGGTGCCAGCGCGAACAGCGGGTAGCGCTCGGGGTCGACGGTCAGAGCACCGTAGCGCGTCACCGCAAACCGGTCGCGCAACGCGTCGATCCGATCGAGCACCTGCTCGCGGTAGCTGCGCTTGCGCGTTTGCCGCGCAAGCCATTCGGCCTTGTCGGCGGCGGACCAGGGCTGGCCGGGAGTGCCAATCGGGTAGAAGCGTTCCATCCCCACAGCCTCCGGGAAACCTGGCGTGGGGCTACTTGGAAGTCAGCAATTCTCGCAACCGCCACATGCCTTCGGGCAGGCCGAACTTGCCGGTCAGCCGGAAGCAAGCTCCATCCACGGCATTCTTCCGGTCCATCGCAGGGGCCTTGGCGACTTCGATCGGTTTGCTCTTGGTGGGAGCTGGTGACTTTCCCGTCACGACATGGAGCGTCGTCTTGCCGGTGACCTTGCTGGCAGCAGCGTTGACGAGGATGACGTTCGTGCGCAGCTTCGTCTTCTTCAGTGGCTTGGCGGCGCGAGCGCCGAGTACGACCACGAGTTTGGCTCGGTCGAACTTGGCTACAGCCTTCTGCACCCCGGAGTAGTCGGCAACCTTGAGGAGCTTCATATTGAACACGCTGACCTTGACGCCCTTGGGGGCCGCGGCCTTGATCGCGCTCATCCAAGACTTGGTGTTGCCGTCGTACAAGAGGAACAAGTCCTGAGCGAGCGCAGCTACGGGCGAAGATGCGAGGAGCGCGATACCCAGGAGACGCGGCGCTAAGTGTCGGAATGTCATGTCGATGCTTCGGGGTAGTTGCCTGCGGGAAGGTGCGGACTCAGAACCAGAAGATGACGGATGCCATCACCATCTCGATGGTATCGTCACCCCCGGCGTTCACGTACGGAGCCGGTGCGTTGCCGAAACTGTGTATGGACTGCCTCTGCCATTCCAATCGGAAGCGCGAGTTCGACGTGAATTGGTATTCCGTCCCGAGGGTTACACGGCTCCGATCCCAGGGTGTGAAGGCGACTTTGTCGTTGGTGTCGACATCGTCGTATCGGGCGATGACGCGGATGAAGCAGTCGTCGTCACCGTCTTCCCAGCGCAGGGGTACGTAGGACAGCTCCGCGTACCATGCCTGCATATTGTAGTCGCCCGTGCTGATGTTGCTGGCAGGGCCACCAGGATTGAGGCCGGCCTGTTGCTGGACGTGGGCCGTAACCCACTCACTGCGCAGCATCCAGTCGTCCTCCGTGTAGTTCAGGTGCACACCGTAGATGCCGAGGTCTTGGTTGCCCTCCGGGTCCCATGCGCCGCGATACCACGACACGCCGATTTCGATGGGCAGTTCGCTGTCGACGTAGGTGACCTTGAGGGTGGTCGCAAGGTTCGAGTTGTTGTCGCGAAGCTCGTTGCTGTAGCGGTTCTGCAAGAGGCCGTCGCGGGGGCGGATGGTGGGCATCATGCCCCCATCGTCGAGCGTGATCGTGTTGTCGTCGAGGATCTGGGTGTCCGAGCCCAGGCCGTTGATGACGGAGCCTTTGACGTCGAGGATGCCACGGTCCCCGGCATCCGTGGTCCAGGCCAGCATGGCACCGGTGTCGGACCAGCCGAACCCATGAGTGATCATGGGGGTGCCGTTGACTGGCGCCAACAGCGAAGCCGTGAACGGTTGGCTCATCAGCGTCTGCCGGTAGTTGGGCTTGTTCTCATTGTACCACAGAAACGGCACGAGAATCTTGCCTGCGCGGAGTCGCAGTTGATCGGTAGCCTGGTACTCGAAGTATGCGTAGTTGGCAGTGAACACATTGCCACTGCTGCCGGCTTCGATCTCGGTGCTGATCGTCAGGCGGTCACTGACCGTGTAATCGAGGAACAGTGAGAACTCCCGCAGTTGCAGGAACGCATCATCGAGGTCGCGTTGGCCTACGATACGGGGAGTCCCGTTGTGGTCCATGTAGTGCGCGTTGCCGTAGCCGCTGATGCGCAACTGTTCATCCTGAGCGAAGGCGGGCGCGAGGCACAACAGGGGCGCCAGAATGCAAGAAGCTCGCGCAGCGGAGACGAAGGCGTGTGCTTGTGGATGGGGAGAGTTCATGTCAGACCTCCTGCGCGGCATCGCGCGATTGCGTGGAGACATCGTCGTGGAGTGCTTCAGAAGCAGCATCAGTTGCCTGTTGAGCCATATGCGCGGGAACCCGGAACGAGCGCAGGAGATCGAGGAGCGTCCCCACGTGCTGCGCGGCCTCATTGGATGACGCCGCGAGCTCCTGGGCCGTGGCGGCGGACTGCGTCGTGGTCTCATCTACCTCGGCGACGGACTGGCGGACCGACTCGACACCGCTGGCCTGGCTGGCGGAAGCGTCGGCGATGCGGTCCACGGACGTGTCGAGTTCGCAGACGTCAGCCTCGATTTGCGAGAGCAGTTCTTGAACGCGTTCGACGTGTTCGGCACAGATCTGCGCTTGCGCGTCGCATTCACCGATGACCGAAGAGCTGTCCCGAGCGGCCTTCGCGGAGCGCATGGCGAGCGATCGCACTTCCTCGGCGACGACCGCGAACCCGCGACCGGCATCACCGGCGCGGGCGGCTTCGACTGCGGCGTTCAACGCGAGGAGGTTGACCTGGAATGCGATGCCGTCGATCACCTCGATCATGGAGCTGGCCCGACTGCTCGCCTCTTTGAGATTGGACATGGTCTCCGCCATGGAAGTGATGGCACTCTTCCCGGAGGTGACGCGGTCGCGCGTACTTGCCGAGGCCTTGCGTGCATCGGCCGCCTCGGCGGCATTGGCGGATGTCGATTCGCTGATCTGAGAAGTCGCCGTCGTGATCTGCTGGACGTGGCTGGCCTGCGCCATCGAGCGTTCTGACGTGAACTGGCTCGCCTTGCGCACGTGCTCGGCTTCTGCACCCAGTTCTTCGACGGTGCTACGAATGTTGACGATCATGTCCGCCATGTCGGCGACGAAGGCGTTGAAGCCGGCCGCGAGCGCCCCCAGTTCGTCTTGGCTCGTAATCGGCAGCGATACAGACAAGTCGCGTTGTCCGTTGGCCATCGAAGTCAGGCGGTCGGCTACCGACTGGATCGGGCGGGATATGCGCTGGCCGATCGCGGTCGCCATGGCGAGCAGGATCAGCAGCGTGATGCCAGCGATGACCACGGATGTGGTGAGCTGCTGGTTCACGAACCCGTAAAGCTCGCGTTCCGTGACGACGTTGGCGACGGCGAGCGGCAACGTCGCGGCTTCGTGCGGGAGGGTCAGAAAGCTCAGCAGGCACGGCTCGCCGCTCAGGTTGGTTTCGAGAGGGGCACCGGGAGGCGCATCGGCCAGGGCTGGAATCGAAGCTTCGGCCAAGGGGCGCCCAGCTTGCGCAAGCAAGGCCCCGTCATGGGCGGAGATCAGGAGATTCGATCCGCTGGAGTAGCCCGCACGGACGTGCCGCTCGTGCATCTCTTCCAGCAGTCCGGAGAAGAGTGCTGGATCCAGGATGGCGAACAGATGTCCGTTGGGTTCACCGGCAGAATCATGGCAGATGCTGTGTAGCCCGAAGGCAAACGGTCCTTCGAGTCCGAGGCCGGAGATGGCGTCGCCGCGCAGCAAGCCAAGCCGGCCAGGTTCGGAAGCCGCGAAGTCTGCGAAGGGCCGGAATGCAGCACCCTCGGCGATCGCCCCGCCGGGGCTCGCATGGGAGCGCAGGCAGGCGCCGTCGTTGTCGGTAAGCACTACGAGGCGGAAAGCCTCGGTGTCGGCGATGGACTTCAGGCGCATCTCGAGTTCGTCGAGGGTGTCGAACTCGATCGCCATGCCGTAGACGTCATCCTCGGTATGCTGGCGGAACAGGTGCGTAGCCTGTTCGAGCGCTTTGCTGAGGTTCGCCGCTCCGCGCTCGGCCAGAAGCTCGTTCTGCTGATGGCCGGAGCTCAGCGCGGCGGAAACGCCGGTCGAGTGGTTGACATAGATGATCCCCAGCACGGGGAGCAGCAAGGGCAGCATCTGGATCGCGACCTTGCGCCGCAGGGGCAAGGCAGCCCACCATCGGCGCAGCCGACGGTTCGAGGTGTGTCGGCCCGAGATCTCGGACAAGGTGGCCTCTTGCGTGCTCGATGTCAGCTCTGTGGATCTTGCTGGTGGTTCGGTCACTTACCCCTCCGATGCTCCGCATCGGTGCGCAAAGTGGGTGGGCTTGAGGAAGTCTCCGAAGCAGATCCGCCGGAACCGCGCGAGTTCCGGCTGGCATAGGGGCTGACCCGTAACTCCATCGGGGATCCCGGCGGCTGGCCGCGTGGCGTGCTCTCCGTCCGCCCGTCCGCTATGGTGGACGCCGTGACCCACCCGTTTGCACCGATTCCCGAACTGCTCGAGGAGCTCAAGGCCGGCCGGCCGATCGTGCTCGTCGACGATCCCGACCGCGAGAACGAGGGCGACCTGTGCTTCGCGGCCGAGTTCGCGACTCCCGAGCTCGTCGCCCAGATGGCGCGCGAGGCGTGTGGGTTGATCTGTCTGGCGCTCGACAACGAGATCTGCGACCAGTTGGAGCTGCCGATGATGGTCGCGCAGAACAGTTCGCGCTTCGGCACCGCGTTCACGGTCAGCATCGAAGCGGCCGAGGGCGTCACCACGGGCATCTCGGCGAAGGACCGGGCGACGACGATCCTGACGGCGGTCAAGCCGGATGCCAGGCCGGCGGATCTCGCCCGGCCCGGCCATGTCTTCCCGCTGCGCGCGGTCGAAGGCGGGGTGCTGGTGCGCACCGGCCAGACCGAGGGCATCGTCGACCTGTGCCGGCTCGCGGGTCTGCGCCCCGCCGGGGTGATCTGCGAGATCACCCGGCCGGACGGCGAGATGGCGCGGGTGCCCGAGCTGCAGGAGTTCTGCCGCAAGCGCGACATCAAGATGGGTTGCATCGCCGACCTGGTCGAATACCGCCGCCGCCGCGAGCGTCTGATCGAGCGGGTCGCGGTCGCCAACATGCCGACGCGCTACGGCGACTTCGACTGCCACACCTACCAGAGCCGCGTCGACGGTCGCACCCACATGGCGCTTACGGTCGGCATCGAACGCGTCGGCGCGGGCGAGCGGTTCCCGCCGATCGAGGACGAAGTGCTGGTGCGGGTGCACTCGCAGTGCCTGACCGGGGATGCGTTCGGTTCGCTGCGCTGCGACTGCGGCCCGCAGTTGCACACCGCGATGCAGCGGGTGCAGGCCGAAGGCCGCGGCGTCGTGCTCTACATCAGCCAGGAGGGACGCGGCATCGGCCTCGCCAACAAGCTGAAGGCCTACGAGCTGCAGGACACCGGCATGGATACCGTCGAGGCGAACGTGCACCTGGGCTTCCGTCCGGACGAGCGCGAGTTCGGCACCGGCGCGCAGATCCTGCACGACCTCGGGCTGCGGCGGCTCAAGCTGCTGACCAACAACCCGAAGAAGCTCGCCGGCCTGCAGGGTTACGGCATCGAGATATGCTCGCAGGAGCCGCTCGTGATCGAGCCTAACAAGCACAACCACAAGTATTTGGATGTAAAGCGGGAGAAGATGGGTCACCTGCTGGGCCGGCCCGAGTAGGTCGACCGCGGAGGTCTCGTGGACCCCGTTCGTGCGATGCCAGCGACCTCTTCCACCGCCGGCGTCGCGTTTCAGGACCGCAGCGGGAAGAATCCCTGTCGGGCACCTTCCAACGCCCCGTGTTCGCCTTGAAGCAACGACCCGAGACCTCCGACCGCGAGCTGATCGCCGCCGTGCTCGACGGCAGCGAGGCGGCGTTCGGCGCGCTGGTCGACCGCTACAAGGATCGGGTGTTCCGCCTGCTCGGTCGCTACTGCCGCGACAGTGTCGAGTGCGAAGACCTCGCCCAGGACGTGTTCTTGAAGGTGTTCCGCAAGCTGCACACCTTCAACCACGACTCGCAGTTCTTCACCTGGCTCTACCGCATCACGGTGAACGCCGCGACCGACCACCTGTCGCGCGCCAGCAGCCGTCGGCTGCGCCTGGTCGAGGACACGGGCCTGTTCGAACACGACGACCGCGACCGCGAGAATCCGACCACCCCGCTCGAACAGGAAGAACTCGCTCGCGTCACCCGCGAACTGGTCGACCAGTTGCCCGAGAAGTTCCGCACCATCCTGGTGCTGCGCGAGTTCGAAGGGCTCTCCTACACCGATATCGCCGAAGTGCTGGACATCCAGCTCGGCACCGTCGAGTCGCGGCTGTTCCGCGCCCGTCAGCGCTTCAAGGACGCCTTGATCCGCCAGCACCCCGAACTGCTGCCCGTCGCCGATGCGGGAGCGCGAGGAGGCAGGCGATGACCCTGTCGCACGATGACCGCCAGATGCAGCGCTACCTCGACGGGGAGCTGTCCGACGGCGAAGCCGCTGCGTTCGCCGCGCGCATGCTCGCCGATGGGCGGCTGCGCGAGCGGGTCGAGGCCCTCGAACGCGTGCGCGGCGGCTTCGCGGCCGCCGCCGAGCGCGAGGTCGCCCGGGCCCCGGCCGGCTTCACCGCGGGCGTGCTCGCCGAAGTCCGCCGCTTGCCCGCGCGCGAAGAGCTGCAGCAGCGCGAGCTGTTCGACGGTGCCGTGCGCCTCTGCCGCCGCGTGCTGCTGGCGGCGGCGCTGTTGATCGGCCTCGGCTTGGCCTGGCACCTCGGCCTGCTCGATCGCAACCGGGCCGGCTCGGTCAAGGCGAGTTCCGGCGAGGTCGAACGCGAGATGGAGCGGCTCGACCAACGGATCGTCGAGTCGATGGAGGCGCCGCCGCGCGGCAGGTGACGTGGCGCAGGCGTCGTCCTCGTTGCGGTCCTGGATCCTGCTCGTGGCGGGGTTGAGCTTCGTTGCCGGAGTGCTCACCGGATTCGCGCTGCCGGACCTGTTCGCGAGCGATCGCACGCCCCAGAGCACGGAGGCATACGCCCGCGATCTCGTCAGCCGCTACGGCCTGAACGCCGAGCAGGAGCGCCTGCTGCGCATGGTGCTGCGGGAGGACGAACGGCTCGAACTGGAGATCCTGCGCAGTGCCGATTGGAGCCAGTTGCCCGAGGCGCTGCGCAACCGGCGGCTTGCGCAGAAGCGTCGCACCAACCAACGGATCCGTTTCGTGCTCGACCCGGAGCAGCGCGCCCTCTACGACCGCGATAGCAGACCCGAGAACAGGTGACAGCATGGTGAGGAGTATTGGCATCGACCCCGGTGATCGCACCGTCCACGTCGTCGAACTCGACGGCAGCTACCGGCGCACGCGCCTGTTGCGCGCCCACAGTGCCCCGGTCGGCGGGGCCCCGGTCGGCGGTTCGGGGGATCCGCTGCGGCCCGACGCGGTCGCGGAGGTCGCGCGCGAAGCGATCGACACCGGCATGAAGGGCGAGATCGCGCTCGGCTTTCCCGCCCGCGAGGCGGTGCTGCGGACCATCGAACTGCCGTTCACCGGTGCCGACGCGATCCGCAAGGTCGTCAAGGCCGAGATCGAGGGGGAGATCTACACGCACTCGGTCGACGACATGGTCGTCGACTTCCACGAGATCGGCGAAGGCGTCGGCGGCGGTAGCCGCATCCTGGTCGCGTCGGTGCCCAAGGCCGGCCTGCGAAACCAACTGACGTCGCTGGAGGCGCAACATATCGACGTCGAGACCGTCGACCTCGACGCGATGGCGCTGTGGCGCGCGGCCGACTGGGTCGGCGCCTTCGACGCCGACGATGGCGACGGGACCGGTGAGGAGGACGGCGAAGGGCCGGTGCACGCCGTGCTCGACGTCGGAGAGCGCTCCGTCAAGGTGATTCTGTCGGCGGGCGACCAGTTGCTCGACATGCGCACGCTGCGGCTCGGGGACGGTGTCGTCGTCGATCAGGTCGCACGCCGGCACGGCCTCGACCTCGGCCAGGCGCGGGCGGCGGTCGCCGACGTGTTGCGCACCGGCGCGGACGCCGTCGTGGAGATGACGGCACTGCCGGCACCGGCCGCCGCCGAAGATGCGGGCCGTGCCGACGCTGGCGAAGGCGAATCCGCCAGCGTGCCGGTGCCCGTCGGCGACTCGGTCAAGGTCACCTTCGAGGAGGTCGACCAGGCGCACACGAAGTACCTGCAGCGCCTCGCGCGCGAGCTGACGCGCTTCCTCACCGCCTCCGGCCTCGCGGCGCGGGTGCGTTCGGCATGGATCTGCGGCAGCGCGTGCCGTGGCCAGGGCATCACCGAGATGCTGGCGGCGGTGTTCGGCGTGGCGCCGCGGGAACTCGACGTGCTCGCCCACCTCGCGCACGACCTCGACGACGACGAAGCCGCGGAGCTGTCGCCGCAGTTGGCGGTTGCGGTCGGCCTGGCGCTGGCGCGCCTCGGCGGTCCCAAGGGCTTCAACCTGCGGCAGGAAGAGCTCGCGCGCACCGGCGGCTTCGACCGCATCAAGTTCCCGCTCGCGATCACCTGCATGGTGGCGCTCCTGGCCGTGTTCGTGGCGGCCAACAAGAAGTCGATGGAGCTCAAGAAGCTCGAGCTCTACCTCGGCAAGCAATACGTCGATCCGAAGCGCCCGAAGGTCGCGATCTTTCACGGCCTGCTCAATCCGCTGTTCTTCCCGGCGCGCTGGTTCGAGGACAAGCAGTACTTCTCGACCAAGATCAAGGGTCGGCCCTACGGCTACCGTGAGCTGGTCGACGAGCTGGCGGCTGCACCGGTCTACCGGCGTTTGGCGATCGTTCGCGACCGCCTGCGCACGGTCGCCAGGAACAAGCAGAAGGAGACCGGTGTCTACGAGGACATCTCGCTCGAATCCGGGCTGGCGGTGCTGGTGCGCTGGGCGGAGATGCTGAAGGCGATCGAGCCGCAGCTCGGCCGTTACCTGGTGCCCGAGATCGACCTCGACATGTCCCGGCGCAAGCTGACGTTCAAGGTCGCTTTCCGCGGCGAGGACTTCCGTGCCCGCAAGTCGGCGCTGATGCGCGCCGTGCAGGTCGAGATCGGCAAGCCCGATTCGCCGTTCAAGGAGCCCGAACGCGGCAGCGGCGAGCCGCCCGAGACGCTGTTTTCCGATCGCGACGAGACCGGTGTGACCGGCGCCTACTACGACGTCACGATCGACATCAAGGAAGTCTTCGCGCCGTTCGGCGTGTGAGGGAGCCCACGATGAACTTCTTCAAGAACATGGACCTCTACAAGGCGATCGTGCTGCTGTCGGCGGTGCTGCTGCCGCTCGGCGGGTGGTGGATCAGCAAGATCGACGAGGAGATCAAGCAGTGCGAGGCCGCGGTAAGGACCGCGACCCGGAAGGGTGGCTACCTCGAGGAGATCGGCAAGCTGCAGAAGAAGATCGAGACCATCGCGCAGAACCGCCGCGTGACCGGCGACTCGATCCAGGATTCGAGCACCTACTTCGAGGCGCAGATCCTGGAGGTCAATCCGAACCTGCGCTCGGACGACTTCAAGGTGCCACCGCAGAAGCCGGACAACGTCACTGTCGGCCGGCAGAAGCTGACCGATTGGGTGGTCGACATCGACTGGGGCAAGTCGCGCGACCTGAAGAAGGTCACCATGGACTTCGTGTTCGCGGTGCTGTTCAACTGCGAATCTGGTGCTCGCGGGAGCCGGGCCACCAGTGTTTCGCCGTCGGTCTGGCGGCTGCGCAAGCTGAGTCTGGTCAACGCGGCCGCCGCGCAGACGCGCGGTCGCGACAAGACCCCCGCTCCGGAGATGCAGGACGAGTGGCTGATCAAGGACATGCAGTTCGCGAGGCGCACCCCGCGGATGAACTGACTCGCGTCGGGTTCCGCTGCGCCCGGCGCGTGCGGCTGGTGGTCGCCGCCCTGCTGCTGGTGGTCGCCGGTGGCTGCTCGGCGTTGCACCGCTATTCGAACGAGCTGGTGACCTCGCCGCGCACGCTGTTCACCCGCGCGCCGGCAGCCGTCGGCGGCTCGATCGGATTCGCCGTGGGGCTGCCGCTGTCGGTGGTCGCGCTGCCGGTCACGACCGTCGTCTACCGCAGCCAGCCGCCGGAGACCCGCGAGAAGCTGTCGACGTTCCTGTTCCCGTCGTGGGTGCTCTGGAAGGTCGGCTCGCTGGTCGGCGCGCCATTCGATGCCGTCGAGTGGGTGATGTGGCGCTCGTGGCAGCGGCCGCCGGCGATTTCGGCCGAGGAACGCGAACGGATCGAGAGTCGCTGGGACGGGCTCGAGTTCACTGAATACCCGGTTACACCGATCTACCCGCGCTGATCGCGGCCCCCGAGGTAGATTGCCGTCGATGGATCCTTCCGCGGTCAAGGTGAAGCGGCTGGTCGAGCGGGTGCTGGCGTGCGACGGCATGATCCCGCTGGCGACGCTGCTCGAGAACTTCGCTCCGCTCGACGGAATGCGGGCGGCGGCGCAGAAGCTCGGTCTGACTCCGAAGGGAGGCTTTCGCATCGAGCGGGCGCCGGCGAAGGTGTTGGCGCCGCTGCTCGCCGAACAGCGCGACAAGGATGCGCTCGACGCCATCGTGGCACTGCTGTTGCCGCCGCCGGCTCCGCCGGCCGCCGAGGAGCCCGCGAACGGCGAGCAGGACGCCAAGGCGCTCGCCGAGGCGCGTTCGCTGCTGAAGCTGCGCGACGCCGAGGTCGGGCGGCTGCGCTCCGAACTCGAACGAGCGCGCGAAGGGCAAGGCCGGGCGCGCGAACGAGCAGCCGAGCTCGAGCGCCAGTTGCAGGCGGCGCGGGAGGAGGTCGCGCGCCGCCAGCGTGCGCTCGCCGAGGCCGCCCCCCAGGTTCCGAGCGAAGCGGCCAGGTTGCGCGACGACAAGCAGCGAGAGCGGCGGTTGCGTGAACTCGAGGACGAGCGCGACCATCTCCTGGCCAGGGACCAGGAGCTGCGCCGGCAGGCGGCGCGCGACCGGTCGCGGGTGCGCGAGCTCGAAGAGGAGGTCGCCGAGCTCGAGCGGCTGATTCCGGCGAGCCGGCGGCGCAAGAAGAAGCCGCTGCCGCCCGCCCCCGAACCGGAGCGGCGGTTCCTGGTGCCGCACCTCACCCCGTCGTTCTACAAGTCGCTCGAAGGCAAGGAGCGGCGCACGGTCGAACGCGCGTGGCAGGCAATCATACAGTTTTGCACCGAGGGCCACGGCTACCCGGGCCTCGAGGTCAAACAGATGGCCGGGCAGGACACCTGGAGCCTGCGCGCGTCGCTCGGTCTGCGCGTCTACTTCCGGCCGCTGCCGAACGGCGACATCGAAGTGCTGGAACTTGGCGACCGCGAGGACCAGCACACCACCCTGCGGCGATTGAAAGACAGGTAGTGGCCGAGGTCTCGCGGGAACCGGTATTCCTCGATGCGGAGTCGCCGCCGTGGTTCCCCGACCCGACGCAGTTCGGCGCCGAGGGGCTGATCGCCTACGGCGGCGACTTGTCGCCCGAGCGCCTGCTGCTCGCCTATCGCAGCGGCGTTTTCCCGTGGTACGGCGAGGGTTATCTGCCGATGTGGTGGAGCCCTGACCCGCGCGGCCACTTCACACCGGAGCACC
>DRKG01000217.1 GCA_011051855.1 bacterium
GCAGCTCGGTGAACGCTTCGCGCGGATCGTCGCGCGGCGACCGGAGGGTCGGAGGCCAGAGCCACGTCGCGGCGCCGAGCAATGCCAGCGACCCCGCCAGGTGGATCCAGGAGTCGCCCTTGCGCCAGCAGGTGCCGAGCAATCCGCCGCCCACGATGGCGATCAGGAGGTATTCGGGCACCGCGTACCAGCGCGCGTATGCCAGATAGCCGGGCAGCATCAATTGGTTGGCGAACGAGGCGATCGCGGCACTGCCGGTGAGCACCAGCAGGAGCCAAACGGCCGCCGCGCTGCCGCGCGGCCACAGCGGTATGCGGCGCGGTGACAGGCGGCGCGCGAGCGCCAGGATCGGCCAGGCGATCGCCGCGGCGTACAGGGGCGCGCGCAGGGCCGAGAAGCCGCTGTGGAACAGCATGACGAGGTAGTCGGGCCAGAGGCGGAGCGCCGCGAGGACGTGCCCGAAACTCAGCCACGGGGTGCCCCAGCCGTGCTCGACCTGGGCGCGCATCAGTAGCAGCTTCCAGGTGCCGCTGGTCGGCATCGCCGTGCCGAAGTGCCACCATGCGAACGCGTACCACGGCAGGGCCACGATTCCCGCCGCGATCGTCGCGATCGCGACGTGGTGCAGGCGGGCGCGCAACCCGCCGCCGAGCCCGATCGCGACCAGGTGCGCGCCCAGCAGCGCGGCCGCCGGGATCAGGGCATTCACCCGCGTGAACACCATCAACCCGAGCAGGACGCCGAACCCGATCGCGCGCCGCCGCCGGTCTCTCATGGTGCCACCGGGGTGGCGCAGATCGCGCGCGAACCGTGCGAGGGCGATCACCAGCAGCAGCGCGTAGAGCGCGTTCTCCTTCAAGCCCGCACTCCAGGTGAACAGCGCCGGGTTCGCGATCCACAGCAGGGCCGCCGCGAGTCCGGCGCCGGTCGAGAAGCAGTTGCGGCCGAGGCGGAACAGCGCCCACGCGACGCCGGTGTGCAGCGCTGCGCACGTGAGGAAAGCGGCCACGAACAGCGCGCGGCCGCCGCCGATCAGCGAGCAGAACGCGATCAGCACCAACTGCCAGAGCGGCTGGAAGCCGTAAGTCGGGGTCTCGCCGTCGAAGGTGAAGCCGTTGCCGTCGCAGAACGAGCGCGCGACCTGCAGGTAGAAGAAACTGTCGTCGGGGATCTCGCGGATCTGCTGCGGGATCGACAGGCCCAGGAAGGCCCACGCCTGCCAAGTGAGAACCGCCAGCAGGGCGGCGGCGACGGCCACGTCGAGCCAGCGGCGGTCGGTCGGAGGTCGGCGGTCTGTCGGCGTCGGCATCGAGGCGCATCATGGCGGGGCAGCGGCGGGGCGGCCAGCCGCCCGCGCCGGGGGCGGGTGTCGGGATGCGCGACTTGGCTTACATTGGTCGGACCTGCCGTCTGCCCGGATCCGACCCCGTCCGCCCATGTTCCCATCCTTCGCCCGGCCCGCTCTCGCTGCGGCCCTGTGCGGTGCTGCGCTGTCCGCCCAGGATCTCGTGCGCCTCCGCTTCGCTTCGTTCGATCCGTTGGTGGCGACCCCGGCAGTGCCCGAGGAAACGCGCGCAGCCGCCCAGCACGGCCTGTGGATCGTGCAGTTCCGTTCCGCGCCATCGCAGGTCGACCGTGATGCGATTGCCGCGGTCGGCGGGCAGGTCATCAAGTATCTGCCGGACAACGCCTACACGGTGCGCATGTCGCCGGCTGCGGTCGCGGCGCTGGGCGCGCGTGCGCGGGTGCGCTGGGTGGGCGACTACGAAATCGCCTACCGCCTCGAACCGGAGTTGGTGCGGCGACGGGTCTGGACCGACCCTCGCGCGCAGCGCTACCACATCGTCGTAGCCGACAAGCATGGCGACAAGCCGGCGCTGCTCGCCGGCATCCGCGCCGTCGGTGGCCGCGTCGACGATTCCCGCGCGGGCAGCATTCTGGTCGATGCGACCCTGACCGGGCCGCAGTTGCTCCAGGTCGCCGGGCTCGATCAGGTGTTGTGGATCGATCGCTGGTCGGCGCCGGAGACCGACATGGACAACGCCCGCATTCAGGGCGGCGGCAACTACCTCGAGAACCAGACCGGCTACACCGGCGCCGGGGTCAACGTGCACGTCTACGAGGGCATCGAAGCCGGGCACGTCGACTTCACCGGTGGTGCGACCAACGTGCAGAGCAGCGGGGCGGCGCAGCAGCACGGTCACGCGACCGCCGGCATCGTGTTCGGCAACGGCACCAGCAACCCCAGCGTGCGCGGTATGGCGCCAGACTGCGGCAAGTTCTACACCGAATACGCGTCGGCCGTCGCTTCTCGCTGGCAGGTCGTCGACGAACTCGTCAACGTGCACGATGTCAGCTTGACGACGGCGTCGTGGGGCAACGCGCAGACGACGGTCTACACGTCGATCTCAGCCGAGTCGGACGACATCGTCTTCGATCACGACATCCCGTGGACGCAGAGCCAGTCGAACACGGGCAACCAGAAGTCGCGGCCGCAGGCTTGGGCGAAGAACGTGTTCTCGGTCGGCGGCGTGCAGCACTTCGACAACAGCAATCCGGCGGATGATTCGTGGCTGGCGGGCAGCGCCAGTCGCGGCCCCGCCGCCGACGGCCGCATCAAGCCGACGTTGTGTGCTTACTTCGATGCCATCGGCACTTCGGACCTGAGCGGCAGTGCCGGCTACTCGGGCACCAACTGGTACGCGAGCTTTGGTGGCACGTCGGGGGCGACGCCGATCGTGGCCGGCCACGGCGTGCTGGCGATCCAGATGTTCACCGACGAGACCGGCACTCCCGGCTTCGGCAAGTTCGGCAACGCGCTGCGTGTGCCGGGCGGGTCGGCGCACGCGAACCGCCCGCACTTCACCACCTTCAAGGCGCTGATGGTCGCGAGCGCCGAGCAATACCCGTTCAGCTCCGGCAGCACCGACAACCGGCGCGAGCATCAGGGGTGGGGCTTTCCGAACCTGCGCAACATGTGGGACCGCCGCGGCGAGACGTTCCTCGTCGACGAGACCAGCGTGTTGTCGCAGGGGGATGCCGACGTCTGGCAGATCACCGTCGCGCCCGGTGAGCCGTCGCTGAAGATCAGTCTCAACTGGAGCGAACCGGCGGCGAATCCCGCCGCCGCGGCGACCCGGATCAACGACCTGTCGTTGCGCGTGCTCGCGCCGGACGGCACGCTCTACTGGGGCAACAACGGGCTCGAGGACGGCAACTGGTCGATCGCCGGCGGCAACGAGGACACCGTCAACACGATCGAGAACGTGTTCGTGCAGAACCCGCTCGCAGGCGACTGGTACGTGCAGGTGATCGCGAGCACGGTCGTCGAAGACAACCACGTCGAGACCCCCGAAGTCGACGTCGATTACGCGTTGGTTGCGATCGGTGGCGCCGGTCAGCCGGCACCGCCCGGCATCTTCGCCAGCGTCAAACCGATCGGGGTCGGTTGCGACGGCACCACCTGCGTCGACGCGATCTACGAGTACCCGACGTTCGGTCTGTCGAACTCGTCGCTGACGTTCCGCTACGTGAACGGCGATTACCTGCTGGTTCCTGGCCAAGGCACGTGGATTCCGCCGACCGGCGCGAACCTCAACCTGTCCGACAACCAGGAGGTGATCCGCAACGTCGGCTTCGCGCTGCCTTATCCGGGTGGTTCGACGGGCACGTTGCGCATTTGCGCGAACGGCTGGATCGCCGACGGCCAGTTCACCGGTGCGAGCAACATCGTGCCGACGCCGCAAGACTTCCTGCAGA
>DRKG01000218.1 GCA_011051855.1 bacterium
AAGGTGCAGGACGACTCGTTCCCACTCGAAGCCCTGGAGGACGAAGGCTACGAAGTCTGCTTCGACGGCCAGAAGGGCTACAACGGCACCGCGATCCTGGCCGCGCACGAGCTGACCGACGTGGTCAAGGGCATGCCCGACGACCCGCCCGACGCCGAGAAGCGGGTGCTGGCGGCGACCGTCAACGGCTTTCGGATCCTCAACGTGTACGTCGTCAACGGCCAGGAAGTCGGCAGCGAGAAGTACCACTACAAGCTCGACTGGCTGCGGCGGCTGCGCACGTATCTCGATCGCGCATTCGTGGCGAGTGACGACGTGGTCGTGGTCGGCGACTTCAACGTCGCGCTCGACGATCGCGACGTGCACGACCCGCAGTGGTGGCACGGCCGCATCCTGTGTTCGGACGAGGAGCGGGCCGCGATGCGCAACGTGATGGCTTTCGGCCTCAGCGACAGCCTGCGGCAACACCACGAGGAAGCGGGCATCTACACCTGGTGGCACTACACCGGCGGGGCGGCGGTCAAGGACGACGGGCTGCGTATCGATTACGTGCTGTCGTCGCCGAGCGCCGCCGCGCGCTGCACCGACGTGGTCGTGCACAGGGAAGAACGCAGCAAGCAGAGCCCGAGCGACCACGTGCCGGTGACCGCGATCTACGCGGACGGGGCGTCGTGACCGACACCACCCTGCGCATCGAAACCCGGGGGCTCGGCCGCGACTTCGGCGGCAAGTGGGCCGTGCGCGAACTCGACCTCTCGATCCGGGAAGGCGAGCTGTACGGCTTCCTCGGCCAGAACGGCGCCGGCAAGACGACCACGCTGCGGCTCTTGGCCGGACTGCTGCGGCCGAGCGCCGGCACCGCGCGCATCTGCGGGCTGACGCACGAACGGGATGCGCGCGCGGTCAAGCAGCGGCTCGGGTTCGTGCCGGACACGCCGCCGCTCTACGACTACCTGACCGGCCGCCAATACATCGCGCTGGTCGCCAGCATGTGGCGCGTCGACCGGCGCACCCGCGACGAACGCACCGAACGCCTGCTCCACCTGCTGCACCTCGCCGACGTCGCCGACGAGCTGTGCAAGGGCTACTCGCACGGCATGCGCAAGAAGGTGCACCTCGCGGCCGTGCTGGCCACCGCCCCCGACGTGCTGCTGCTCGACGAGCCGACGACCGGCCTCGACCCCGGCAGCACCCGGCGGCTGAAGGATCTGCTGCGCGAAGAGACGCAGCGCGGCACGACGGTGATGTTCAGCACCCACGTGCTCGACACCGCCGAACAGGTCTGCGACCGCGTCGGCATCCTCGCCACCGGAAGGTTGCGCGCCGAAGGTTCCGTCGCCGAACTGCGCGCCGCGCACGGCGCGGCGTCCCTCGAAGAGGTCTTCCTCACGCTGACCGACGGCGACGCGGCGACCACATGAAGTTGATCGCCGCCGACCTACGCGCCCTCGCCAATCTGCCGGCCTCGCCGGCGGGCCGGCGCATCGTGTTCGGCATGGGCATCGGGCTCGGCATCCTGGCAGCAATGTCGTGGCAACTGGCCGCGCTGGCTTCCCGCCACATCGGCAACCTGGTCGCTCGCGACGGCGCCGACGACGCCCCGCTGCTGGGCCTGCTCGGCCACGGTCTGACGATCTGCCCGGTGGTCGCGACCTGGACCGGTCTGGCGATGGCGCGGCAGCAGTTGTTCGAAACGCCGGAACTGGTGCTGTGGCGGCAGGCCCCGATCGCGGCGATGCGCGGGCCGCTACAGGTGTTCGTGCGCGCGGTGCTCGTGTCGACGCTGTGGGCCGCGACGCTGTCGTCCCCGTGGCTGGTGACCGTGTTGCGACAGACACCGGCACCGCCGCTCGCCTACGCGCTGGTGCCGATCGCGATCCTGGCGTGCACGGCACCACTGTTGGCGTCGATGCTCGGCGTGCAGATCGTGCTGGTGCGGTTCCTGTCGGGCCGCTGGCTGCGCCTGCTGCTGGCGCTGGTCGCCGCACTCGCTTCCGTCGGTTTCCCCCTCTGGCTACTGCTGACGCTGTTCCGCGGCGGGCGGGAACGGATCGCCGCACTGAGCCAGGCCGCCGCCGACGGTGGCGCCGACCTGCCGCCGAGCGTCGCCGCCGCCGCGCGCCTGTTGACCGGTGCGGCCACCGGCGAACCGACCCTCCCGAATCTGCTGCCGGTAGTGGCCTGGCTGGCGGCGGCGATCGCCGTGCTGCTGGTCGCCGCTCCGCTGCACTCGCGGGCGCACGAACGCTACGTCGAATCCGATCGCCCCCTTTGGCGGCGGCGCGGCCGCTGGTCGACCTCACTGACCGCGAACATGCGCCGCAAGGAGTTCGCGCAGGTGATCCAGCAACCCGGCGCCCTGATCGGGTTCCTGGTGTTCGCGGTGCTGGTGTTCGTGCTGTCCCAGCGCAACGTGCTGGTCGCCGACATCCTCTCCCGCCACCTGTTGCCGCGGGAACTGCGCCACACCGCCGCAATGCTGACGTGGTGGTTCCTGGCGATCCTGCTGGTGCTCTACGCGCACATGGGCAGGCTCGCGTTGTGGGATGGAAGGCAGTGGTCGCTCTACGTGTCGTCGCCGGCGCACCCCGGCCGAATCCTGCGCGGCAAACTGCAGGCGATCGCGGTATTCCTGCTGTGGCCGCTGGTGCTGGTCACCGGCGCCGGCGTCTACTTTCTCGGCGCCGACGCCAGCTCACTCGGCTGGTTCGCCGGCTTTGCCTCGGCCGGCTCGCTGTGCGCCCTCGGCGTAGTGGCGACGATCGGCACTTGGCCACGGCTGCTGCGCCCGGATGCGGACGGCCAGATCCTGCAGGGTGGCCGCAGTTTCCTCGCCGCGATGGTGATGGTGACGACGTTCCAGCTCACCATGCTGCCGGCGATCTTGGCCTGGGCGTGGCTGCTGCAGCGTTCGGCGCGCCGCCAGTTGCCGCGCGCGGCCGTGCTCGAACTGGCCCCCACCGCGCTCGCGCTGGCGCTCGCCTACGGGCTGCTGGTCGCGGCACTCGGTACCTGGCTCGGCCAACGCAACTACCGACGCCTGCTGGCTGCGCGCTGACACGGACCTTCCGACCGCTACCCCCGGCGCGGCTACGATGCCGCCATGGCCAACCCGACGTGCGCGCTTCTCTGTTTCACCCTGTTGCCGGCGCTGGCCACCGCCCAGAGCGACAACCGCGACCGGATCACGCGAACCGACGGGCGCGTCGTCGAAGGGCGACTAGCGACGCCGTTCGCGACCGACGAGTGGCTGGTCGTCGACGGCGGCAAGCGCACCCGCGTGCCCGTCGTCGAAGTCGCGACGACCGACCTCGTCAAGGACCGGGTGGCGGAGTTCTTCGCACGGCGGTGGCGCCACCGTCGGTCCACGCGCGCACTCGGCTACCTGGTCGACTGGGCCGAGCGGCGCGAACTGCACGGACTCGCGCGCCTGCAGGCTCTCGAACTGGTGCTGCAGGATGACGACAATGCCCGGCTGCACGAGTTCCTCGGCCACAAGCGGCGTGGTGGGGAATGGCGTTGGCCGCACGACGGCAAGTGGCTGAGCTTCGACAAGCTCACCGCCGCGATGCTCGACACCCCGCTGCGGCTGCCTGGCGAGCGCTTCTCACTGCGATGCGACGCCGGCCTGCTGACCAACGTGCGCGCGCTGCTCGACCTCGAGCGCCTCGCGGTCGCGTGGTTCGACGAGTTCGGCAAGGAGCTCGCGCTGCGCGAGGTGCTGGCACCGATCGAGATCCGCACCTTCCGCAACGCCAATGCGTTCCCGAAGTGGGGTTTCCGGCCGCGCCCCTACTTCGTGCCGCCACCGCACGACGACCTCGGCCGCACGTTCTACGCCGGCCCCGCGCCCGAACGGCCGGAAGACCTGTTCTTCCTCGGCACCCAGGGGCTCCTCTACCGCACGCTGATCGGCCAGGGCAACCGCCAAGACTCGCGCGACCGCGTATGCGCCTGGCTCGAGATCGGCCTCGGCATGCACATGCAGGCCCGTATGCAGGGCGACGCCGGCTTCGCCCGGCCGGAGAAACCGCGGCATCTCGACCTGCGCGCCCTGCAGGCGCTGGGCCGCGGCTACCGGCTGACCCACCTGGTGCACCTGCCGATGTACGCGAGCTTCTACCTGACCGACGACACCCACACCGCGACCAACTGGGCCGCCGCCCAGATGTTCACCGCATGGCTGTTGGACGGCGACAAGCAGCCGGCGACGCGCGCGAAGTTTTTCTCCTATGCGAAGGCAGCGCTGCGCGAGCGCAAAGGCGACAGCAGTTCGCTGTTCGACCGCATCATGGGCCAGCGGATCGAGGCGCTGGAACCGGCGTTCCATTCCTGGCTGAACCAGCTCGCGGGCAACTGAGGGACATCGGGCGGCGTGCTCGCGCCTCAACCGCCACCCGCCAGTCGTTCGAGCGCTTTCCCTTCCAGGCGACACGTGCGCCAGTCAGGCATCACTTCGGCGCCCTGACGTTCGTAGAACTCGATCGCCAACTGATTCCAGTCGAGCACGTGCCAATCGAGACGCGGACAGCCGCGATCGAGCGCCTCCTGCGCCAGGGCACGCAGCAACGCGAGACCGTGGCCATGGCCGCGCTGTTCAGGGTCGACGTAGAGGTCTTCGAGGAACAAGCACGGCCGACACCGGAAGGTCGAGTAGCTGGTGAAGAACAGCGCAAAGCCGACCGGCAGCCCGTCCTGTTCGGCGACCAACGCGCCACAGACGGCGGACGGGCCGAACAAGTGCTGCGCGAGCCGCTCCTCGTCGAGATCGAGCTGGTGCTCCAGGCGCTCGTAACGCGCCAAGTCGCGGATGAACCGCGCGATGTGACGTTCGTCACCGGGGCGTGCTGCGCGGATCACTTGCCGCGGTAGGTGATGCGCCCACGGGTCAGGTCGTACGGCGACAGTTCGACCGTGACCTTGTCACCCGGAATGATGCGGATGTAGTGCCGGCGCATCTTGCCGGAGATGTGGGCGAGCACCTGATGGCCACCTTCGATCTCGACCCGGAACCGGGTGTTGGCCAAGGTCTCTACGACGGTGCCTTCCATGACGATTGCGTCTTCCTTCGGCACGAACTCCCTCCGTGGCTGGGCTTCCGTGGTTGGCATGCCGACGGCCCCCGAGAACCCGGAGGTCCAAGCGGGAGACGGCGACAAGGGACCGATTGTAGGCGGGCGACCTGGTTCTGCCAGCGCCATCGGCCATCGTCGACCACCTCGCGGCGGTCGGGTGCGCCTCTCCCCGCACTCTTTGACTTGCTCCCCCGAATCACGGACGGTGCCCCCTACTCGATCCCCTCCATGGCAGCACCGCAACCGATGAAGAGCCGTCGCGACGCCCCCCAGTGCTTCGGGGCGGACTACTACCGTCGCTACTACGACGACACCGAGACCCGGGTCAGCGACCAGGCGGCGATTCGGCGACTGGCGACGTTCGTAGGCAGCTACCTCGCCTACCTGGACATCGAGGTCGACAGCATGCTCGACGTCGGCTGCGGCGTCGGCCACTGGCGCAAGGCCGCCCGCAAGGTGTGGCCGCGCGCGCGCTACCACGGCGTCGAATACAGCGAATACCTATGCGAACGCCTCGGCTGGCACCGCGGCTCGATCACCACGCTCGACCCGGAGGCCGAGTTCGGCGAGGCGACGTTCGACCTCGTCGTCTGCCAGGGCGTCCTGCAATACCTGGACGACCGCGACGCAGCGACCGCACTCGGCAACCTCGGTCGCTGGACCGACGGCGCCCTCTATCTCGAAGCCCTCACCATCAAGGACTGGGAAGTGAACTGCGACCGATCGGTCACCGACGGCGACGTGCACCTGCGACCGGCCTCGTTCTACCGCGACCACCTGCGCGAGCACTTCCAGGACTGCGGCGGCGGCGTGTTCGTCGCCCGCCGCGCCGGCGTCTCTCTGTTCGAACTGGAAGGCGAATGATCCGATGGACTTCTTCGGACATCAAGAGCAAGCACGCCGACGCTCGGCACGTCTGGTCTGGCTGTTCGTGGCGGCGGTGCTGTGCATCATCGCCCTCATCTACGTCGCCGCGAAGATCACGCTGATCGCCACCAAGGCCGGCGACGACGCACTGATCGACTGGCCGGTGCTGGGCGCAGTCACCGCCGCGGTCGCCGTGCTCGTCGGCGGCGCCACGCTGTTCAAGACGGCGCAATTGCGCAGCGGCGGCGGCCGGGTCGCCGAAATGCTTGGCGGACGCCTGGTCGAAATCGACACCAAGGATCCGAAGGAGCGCATGCTGCGCAACGTCGTCGAGGAGATGGCGATCGCATCCGGACTGCCCGTGCCCGACATCTACGTGCTCGACAACGAAACCGGCATCAACGCGTTCGCCGCCGGCTGGTCGCCGGCCGACGCCGCCGTCGCCGTCACCCGCGGCAGCCTGGAGGCATTCACGCGCGACGAACTGCAGGGCGTGATCGCGCACGAGTTCAGCCACGTGTTCCACGGCGACATGCGGCTGAACATCCGCCTGATGGGCACGCTGTTCGGCATCGTCTGCATCGCCGTGATCGGCCGCATCCTGTTGCGTTCGATGTACTACTCCGGCGGCGGCCGCTCGCGCAGCAAGGACAAAGGCGGTGCCGCCGGCATCATGGTGTTCGGCCTCCTGTTGGTGGTGATCGGCTACGTCGGCGTGTTCTTCGCGCGACTGATCCAGGCGGCGGTGTCGCGGCAACGCGAATACCTCGCCGATGCGAGCGCCGTGCAGTACACGCGCAACCCGCGCGGCATCGGGTTGGCGCTGGCGAAGATCGCCGGCATCGGCGGCAGGCTGAAGAGCGCGCACACCGAAGAAGCCAGCCACATGCTGTTTGCCGACGGCATCTCCAAGCTCGGCGGCGGCCTCGCCACCCACCCGCCGCTCGAGGACCGCATCGAACGCGTGCTGCCCGGGTTCCTGAAGCAGCTCGACCGCGACGGATCGCCGGAGGTCGCGGTCGCCAACACACCGCTGCCGGCGGCATTCGCGACCGCCGGAGCCGCGGGGCTAGCCGGCGGCAGCAGCGCGCGACAGGTCGTCGATTCGGTCGGCGCCCCCGGCGCGCGCCACGTCACCGCGGCCCACGATCTGCTGGCGGCGCTGCCACTCGACCTGAAGGTCGGCGCGCAGGAACCGGCCCGGGCACCGGCATTGTTGTTCGCGTTGCTGCTCGACGATGTCGACGAGGTTCGCAGCCGCCAGTTGCAACTGCTCGCGGAGCACGACCGCTGGCACCACGACGCCGCCGCCTGGTATCGGCACGTGCGCCGACTGGACCGGCGGCAGCGACTGCCGTTGCTCGAACTGCTGATGCCTACCCTGCGACGTCTGCCGGCCGAGGACCGCGCCAAGGTGCGCCACCTCGCGCGCGCGCTGGCACTCGCCGACGACGACCTGTCGCCGTTCGAGTTCGCGCTGCTGAAGTCGCTCGAACGCCACGTGCGCATCGCCGGCGAATCGCCGCGCCGCCCGAACGGTCGCCCGATCCCGCTGGCGGCCCGGCGCGAGGCCGCCGCGCTGGTGCTGTCGGTGATCGCGCACGCCGGTGCCGACGGCGAGGAAGGAGCCGCCGCGACCGCATTCCGACGGGGTGCGGACGAACTGTCGCTGCCGGACGTACGTCTGGTCGCACGCGAAGCCGCGCGCCCCGAACACCTCGACCGGGCCATCGATGAACTCGCCGACGTCTCGCCGTTCGGCAAACGCAACCTGATCGCGGCCTGCGCCGAAGTCGCCGCGATCGACGGCCGCCTGGATCCCGACGAAGTCGACCTCGTGCGCGCGCTCGGCGAACTGTGGGACTGCCCGGTGCCCCTGCCGATCCCGGCTCAGTTCGGGACTTCCCCCGAACCCACCGTGCAATGACCGGGCGACGGCGCCGATAGTCTGGCGCGCAGGGGAGGAGGAAGATGAACGCTACGGCGAAGAGGATCATTCTGGCCATGGTCGGTGTGCTGACCGTTTGGGCCGCAGCCGACCGGGCGGAAGCGCTCGGGCCGCTGCGCGACCTGCTGCTGGCGGTGGCCAGCGGCGCGCTGCTGGGCATCACCGCGGCCGCGCGGATCCGGCGACGGCGCGAGCGGCAGTTGACCAAGGCGCTGCAGCGGCGAGACGAGCGGCTGGCACAGACCGCCCACGAACTGCGCACGCCACTGACCGCGGTGATCAGCGCGATCGAGATCGTGCGATCGGGCATCGCGACCACGCCCGAAGAGACCAAGGGGTTCCTCGACGAGGCGGACCTCGCCGCCCGGCACCTGTCGTTCCTGATTCATGACGTGCTCGACGTGGCGGCGCTCGACGCCGGCCGGCTGCGCCTCGAGATCGGCACCCACCCGGTCGGCGAGTTGCTGCGCGATGCCGTCCGGGTGCTCGGCATGCAGGCGACGCACAACGAGATCCAGGTCCAGGCCGACCCCGACCTGGCGGTGCGGGCCGACGCCCGACGCCTGCTGCAGGTGCTGTTCAATCTGGTCGGCAACGCGATCAAACACAGCCGACCCCGCGCACCGATCCGCGTGCAGGTACAACCGGCGGGCAACGAAGTGCTCTTCCAGGTGCAGGACGAAGGCCCGGGCGTCGCCGAGCACGTTCGCCCGCACCTGTTCACACCGTTTGCCGGCGACGACCAGCACCATCGCGCCGACAGCACCGGCCTCGGCCTGCACATCTGCCGGGGCCTGATCGCGGACATGGGCGGCCGCATCGGCTACCGACCGCGCCGTCCGCACGGTGCCGAGTTCTGGTTCACGCTGCCGCGCGCGCCGCAGCCCGCCGTTGCGCCGGACCCTGTCGGCGCGCAATGATGCCGGCATGCTCCGCCGGTTCACCGCGGCGCTCGCCTTCGCGGTCGCCGTCCCATCGCAACAAACGCCGTCCCTGACGACGTTCCGGAACTACAACCAGACGTTCCAGATCGAACTGCCGACCGGCTGGCGGCAGCTCGCGCCCAACGAGGCGCGACGCATCGGCGAAGACCCGCGCTCGCCGGTCGAACTGCGGCTGGCGCAACCGACGCGCTTCTACGCGGTCGGGCCGGTCGATCGCTGGCTCGCCGGCGACTACTCCGGCCCGCTCCTGTTCGTGCACGAACAGGCCGAACAGTGGCACGTCGACTCCGACTACGCCGCCACCCTGCGCGCGAGCTGGCGGTCACACGGCGAGGCGAATGACGTGCGCCACGAACTCGCTGACATCCATCGCGAGCGCGTCGGCACGCAGCAGGTCGAAAGCATCCTGGCGTTGCGCACCAGCACGCCGCGGCCTCCGGCTCCGGCGCGCCGATCCCTGGACGTGCACGCGCCGACCGCACGCCAGCAGATCACCCTCGCCTTTACCTGTTCGCCGGACGCATTCGACCGATGGCATCCGGAGTTCCGCGCCTGGCTGAAGACGGTGACGTTCGCGCGCATCGCCCCCGAGCCGGCGACACTGGCCGACCGGCTGTGGACACCGGTCGTGACCGGCGCGGTGGTCGGTGTCGTCCTGCTGCTCCTTTACCGCCATACGCGTTCGCGACGTTGAGACCGTGGGACGCGCTGCTACACTGCGCGGAGCCCTCGCCCAGGTCATCGCACGCTTTCCACACGATCTTGAAGAAGTCCGTCAAACCGCAGGGCCCCCGCAACCTCGACAAACACCTGTTCGAGGCTGGGCTGCAGTGTCACAAACGCCTCTGGCTCGACAGCCATGAACCGGCAATCGAAACGCCCTCGGCGATGCGCGCCGAGATGTCGCGTGTCGGCGACGCATTGCTGACGCTGGCGCGCAGCGCGTTCCCGATGGGGGTGGCCGTCGAAGCCGAAGACGTCGAGCAAGCGGTCGAGCGCACACAGGCCCTGATCGAGGCCGACACGCCGGTGCTGTTCGGGGCTACCTTCGTCAGCGACGACGTCGAAGCCCGCTGCGACATCCTGGTGATGCACAAGGATCGCGAGGTCGACCTGTTTGAAGTCAAGTCGGGCACCAAGGTCAAACAC
>DRKG01000219.1 GCA_011051855.1 bacterium
GCCCCGAAGCTACCCATCGGGCGCGTGCAGGCGTGGCAGTTCTCGAGAATCCGTGCGCTACCCCGCGTCAGTCGCGGGCGGCGACGGTGACGAGCAGGGCGCCGTCGTCGCTGGCGACGATGCAGGTCAGGCCGGCCGCCGTCGCGCGGTCGATGCGCCCGCCGGCGTCCTCGTCCGTCAGCTCGCACGGCAGCCCGATGCTCAGCTCCTGATCCTGCTCGCCGAACTGCACTACCAGTTCGCCGCCGAACACGTTGGCGAGTTCCGAGACCGTCGCGACGCCGTGGTCGTCGACGTCGATCTCGTCGGGTTCACAGCCCATCATGCTGGACGCGATCTCCTGCACCAGGCCGGCAGTCGCCGACACGGTGACGGCGAGGTTCTGCTCGCCGCGCAGTTCGACCTCGGCGTGTGCAGCGGCCTGCGCCAGCACCTCGCCGACGGTCAACGCACTCTCCTCGGCGAACACGAACGCCATGCGTTCGAGCGCGTTGGTGACCATGCCCTGCAGGGACTCGCTGGTAACGGCAAGCGTGCTCACGACCGACCCTCCTCGAACAGTTCTTCGACCAGCGCGCGCAGGTCCTCGGGTTCGAACGGCTTGCGCAGGTAGTGTTCGATGCCGAGCTCGGTCATGCGCTGCAGGCGCCGCGTGTTGCCCTCGGTGGTGACCAGCGCGACCTTGACGTCGGCGAGCGACTCGTCCTTCGCCTTCTCCTCGGCGAACTGGAAGCCGTCCATGACCGGCATGTTGATGTCCAGCAGCACGACGTCGGCTTTCTGCTCGCGCAGCGCGGCGAGCGCGGTCAGACCGTTGTCGGCCTCGCGGATGTTCTGCGGATCCGCCCCGGCCATCAGCACCGCGCGTCGCGCGGTGGCACGCAGCAGCGGCGAGTCGTCGACGATCAGAATACGGTAGTCCATGAGCTCTGCCTCACCTCACCGGCCCGGTCAGCGCGGGCTTCCACAGCACTTCATCCAGGCCGCGTGAACGCACCTGCACTTCGCCGCTGGCGAGCTGCAGGGTCATCGTGCGCGCCAGCGAACCGCCGGTGTCCTCGGCGGCCAGTGCCAGTTTCATCTTCCACAGCACCTTGCGCAGCATGGTGCGGTTGCGTTTGCCGATCGCCATGTTCGCCGCGCCCTCGAGGATCTCGGCGCCGCCGGCGGCGACCAGCACAAGCCGCCCCTGCTCGGCCCCGCGTTCGACGAGACGGCGGAACAGCAGCGGGACGCCGGTGGTCGCGTACATGAACTGCTTCAGCGACATCGGGTCGTTCTTGCCACCCGGTTGCGGCAGCATGAAGTGCAGCATGCCGCCGACCTTGCTGACGGGATCGTAGGCGGTCAGACCGATGCACGAGCCGAGCGCGTAGGTGACGATCCGCTGATCGCGTTCGGATCCGATCGCCATGTCGGCTACGCCGACGACGATGCCGTTGCCGGAGACTTCACTCATTGCGCGGCGGCCAGCGAAGCCGGGTCGATGTCTCCGATGACCTTGTCGATGTCGAGCAGGATCAGTACGCGGTCCTTCAACTTGGCGAGCCCGTTGATGTATTCACCCGACGCATTCGCGCACCGCGGCGGGCCTTCGAAGTGCTCCGCCCCGATCGTCAGCACCTCGCTGACGCTGTCGACGATGCAGCCGACGCGGAACTCGTTGTCGGCGTCACTGCCGCAGTCGACCACGATGACACAGGTCTCGTTGGTGAACTCGGCCGGTTCCATGCCGAACTTCCGACGCAGGTCGACCACCGGGATGATCCTCCCACGCAGGTTGATGACTCCGAGCACGTAGTCGGGAGTGCGCGGCAGCGAGGTCACATCGACCATGCCGATGATCTCGCGCACCTTGAGGATCTCGATGCCGTATTCCTCCTTCGAGAGCTGGAAGGACAGGAACTTGCCCCCCTCGAAGCTGGTTTGCGCCAATTGGGCGTTCTCGATCACTGTGTCCATCGTGTTCTCCCGAATCTGCTCATGCCGTCAGCACCGACTCCACCAGCGTGCCGACGTCGACGATCAACGCGACACGACCATCCGTCATGATCGCGCCGCCGGACAGGCCGACGACACGGTCACGCGACATCCCCAAGGACTTGATGACGACCTGCTGCTGGCCGACGATCTCGTCGACGAACAGGCAACTGCGCTGGCCGTCGACCTCGACGACGATCAGGATGCCTTCGGCGAGGTCGTCGAGACCATCGGACTGCGCAAAGACTTCCTTCAGCCGATAGATCGGCAGGACCGCGCCGCGCACGTGCACGCATTCGCCGCGGTCGACGACGTGATGCACGTCTTCGACGTTCGGGCGGAAGCTCTGCTCGATGCTCAGCGTCGGCACGACGTAGCGGCTCTGGCCGACGCGCACGATCATGCCGTCGATGATCGCCAGAGTCAGCGGCAGCCGCAGGCGGAACGTCGTGCCCTTGCCGAGTTCGCTGTCGATTTCGATCTTGCCGCGCAACGCCTCGATGTTGCGGCGCACGACATCCATGCCGACGCCGCGTCCGCTCAGGTCGGTGACCTTCTCCGCGGTCGAGAAGCCGGGCAGGAAGATCATGTTGAAGACCTCGGAGTCGGACAGGGCCTTCGGGTTGGTGTCGGCCGGGATCAACCCCTTGCTGACGGCCTTCTCGAACACCTTGTCGCGGTCGATGCCGCGGCCGTCGTCGGCGATCTCGATGACGATCGAACCACCCTGGTGGTAGGCGCTCAGCGACAGGCTGCCCTCCTGCGGCTTGCCGACGGCGTCGCGGTCGGCCGGCGCTTCGATGCCGTGATCGATCGCGTTGCGGATCATGTGCACCAGCGGGTCGGAAATCTGCTCGACGACGTTGCGATCGAGTTCGGTGTCCTCGCCCGCGATCGACAGACGCACCGTCTTGCCGGACTTGCTGGCGACATCGCGCACCAAGCGCGCCATCTTCTGGAAGGTCGACTTGACCGTGACCATGCGCAGCGACATCGCCGCCTCCTGCAGGTCGCGGGTGATCTTGCCCACCTGACCGATGTTGCGCGTCAACGACTGGCTGGCGAGCCGCTGGATCGCCGGATCCTGCAGCACCATCGACTGCGCGATCACCAGCTCGCCGACCATGTCGACCAGCATGTCCAGGCGGGTCGTGCTCACCTTGATGGTGCGCTCCACCCGCGCGGCCTTGACGACGGGCTTCTTCGCCGCGGGGGCCGGCTTGGCCGCCACGGGCTGTGCCGGTGCTGGCTGTGCCGGCGTGACCACCGCGGCGGGGCTCTCGCCCGCGGCTGGCGGTTCCGGTTCGCACGGCTCGGTGGACTCGGCCGCCGCAGGCTGCTCGGGCGCGTCGGGCTGCTCGGGCGCCTCGGGACCGGACTCGGCCGGCCTGCGGGCGCGCTCGTTCAGCCGGGCGATCAACTGCGTCCACGCCCGCTTGCCGGGTGCATCCTGCCCCTCGAGCGCCGCGATCAGTTGCGTGATCATGTCGCCCGACGCCAGCACCAGGTCGATGTCTTCGGCGTCGAACGCGAACTTCTGCGAACGGCCCCCGTCGAGCAGCGTCTCGGCGGCGTGCGCCAACTCGACGATCGGCGTCAGGTTCAAGAACCCGGCCACGCCCTTGATGGTGTGGAAGGCGCGGAACGTCAGATTCAGGTTCTCGAGGTTGTCCGGGTCGCTCGACAGTTCGACCATCGCGACCTCGGCGTCGGCGAGGTGCGAACGCGCCTCCGACACGAACTCGGGCAGGCTCTCGGCGAAATCCCCCTCGACCTCGAGCACCAGCGGTTCGTCCTCCCCGCCGTTGCCGCCGGCTTCGGCGGCGTCCGCGGCGACCTTGCGCAGGCGCTGCAGCAACGGTTCCGGGTCGCCGAACTCGGCGCGCACGTTGTCGGCGAGACGCTCGACGAACTGCTTGATCTGGTCGCACACCGCCAGCATCAGATCGATCGGGAACGGCTGTTCGTTCTCGGTGACCGCGTCGATGGTGGTCTCGGCCTGGTGGCACAGGCTCTGCGCCTCGCTCATGTTGAGCACGCCGAACTCGGCCTTGATGGTGTGCACCGTGCGACGCACGGAAGCGATGACCTCGTCGAGGTTGTCGCCGGCCGATTCGATCGACATCAATTCCTCTTCGAGGTCGGCGAGCTGGCCGAGCGCGTTGCCGACGAACATGCCGACGCTCTCGGCGAACATACGCTCGGCGTCGGCGCCGGCAGACGCGATCTGCAGCGGCTTTGGCGCAGCCAGCGTCAGTTCTTCGCCCAGTTCGGCCGCCGCCAGCAACTGCTCGGCGTAGCCCATCAGCTCCGCGAGGTGTTCGGCGATCTCGTCGGCGCAGGCATCGAGCCGCTCTTCGCCGAGCAACTGCATCAGGCTCTCGCCGCACGCAGCGCAGACGTCGACGAGGGCCTTGTAGGTCGCGTCCGCCGCCTGGTCATCCTTGGCGATCGCGCGCATCACTTGCGCGATCTCCGATGCCACGGCGCGACCACCCGTCGGGAAGCGCTCCACGAGGGGACGGAGGCTCGCGATGTTGGTGGCAATAGACATGGGCTTGTTGTGCCCGCTCCATCGACCCGCCCCGCACGGCGACTTGAGAGCCCGACGCCGGGAATCCCGCCACACCTGGCTCGTTCTATGCATGAAACAGTGCCTCCGGTGCGTGCAATCCGCGCCCGGGCAAGGAAGGCGACCGCAGAAGCGCAGGCGGGGCGCCGGCCCCGACCGGCCAACGGCGCTCGTAGCCTGGCCGCGAAGAGCGTCAGCCGCGCCCGCGATCGGCCCGCAGCATCGCCCCACAGAGCTTGTAGAGCAGGCGCGCGCCGACGTTGCCGTCCCATTCGCCGCGACCAGCCGGCCCGGGCGCGACCTCCACCAGGTCGAAGCCGACGAGCTCCCGTCCGCTGTCGGCCAACCGGGTGAGCAGGTGCACGGCCTCCGCCCATTGCAGCCCCCCCGGCACCGGCGTGCCGGTGTGCGGGCACAGCGCCGGATCGAGCCCGTCGACGTCGAAGCTGATCCAGACCCGCTCGGGGAGCGCCGTGAGGGCCTCGTCGACCAGTCGGTCGAACGGCTCCCCGGCGAACCGCCGCCGCTGCCAATCCGCGTCGAAATGGGTGACGATGCGTCCCTCGCTGGCGCAGATGGCGGCCCGCTCCCCCTCGCCAAAGTCGCGCACCCCGACTTGGACCAGGCGCTCGACGCTCGGGGCCGCAGCCAGCACGTTGTGCATGATCGACGCGTGGCTCCAACGGAACCCCTCGTAGGCACAGCGGAGATCGGCGTGGGCGTCGATGTGCAGCACGCCGAGCGTGCCGCGCTCGGCGGCGGCGACGATCGCCGCGAACGGCACGGAGTGGTCTCCGCCGAGCACACCGACGATGCGGCCATCGCGCAGCAGGGGCGCGACCACTGCGCCCAACCGCTCGTTGACCAGCTCCCCCGCCCGATCGACCTCCACCACCTCGGCACTGCCGGCGGGTGCACCGCCGCGCGCCAGGATCGGCTCGGCCGCCCGCCGGGCTGACGCATGGGCAGCCACGACGTCGGGATCGGCCGCCAGCAGGTGGATGCCGGCTTCGTAGATCCGGCCGAAATGGAAGTCGCACAGATCCACCTGGTGGCTCGCGGCCAGGATCGCGGCCGGGCCGTGCTCCGCGCCGCCCCCGTAGGAAACCGTCGCGGCGAACGGCACCGGAACCAGCACGATGCGCGCCTCGTCCAGCGGGGTGTCGAGGCCGAAGATGCCGCTGCCCGCGGCCGCCGCTGCATCCGGATCGAACGCCGTCATGCCGGCCGGTTATGCAACGGGCACTCGGCGGATGCGAGTCGGGAAAAAAAAGGCTCCCTGGCTGGGGGGTGTTCGATCGGGATCGTCGGGAGGAAGCAGAGGAGTCACGAACAAGGAGGGAGAGAATCCAGCCAGGGAGCCCACCTCGTCTCGTTTGCGGGTCCATGCCACCCGCACCCCCATCTACTCACATTCCGCACCGGAGTTACAACCCCCTGCCGGACTCTTTTTTTGTTCGACCGCGTATCCTGGCCGCAGAGCCCTTCTCGAGTTCGCCCGGGTTCGCCCGGATTGGTGCTTGAGTCCGGCGGAGCGATCTGCTTTATCTCTTCGCCCGCAACGGCTTGGCAGGATAGCTCAGTTGGTTAGAGCGAAGGCTTCATAAGCCTTAGGTCGCCGGTTCAAGTCCGGCTCCTGCTACCACCCCGCGCCGCAGCCTCACTCGTGCACGTGTCTGGAACCTGCCGAACTCTAGCCCGATCTATGCATGAAACAGTGCCTCCGGTGCGTGCAGTCCGCGTTCAGGCAAGGAAGGCGACAGCAGAAGCGCAGGCGGGGCGCTGGCCCCGCTGAGCATTCTGTCAAGGAGTTCGCGGAGCGAACGGACGCCGTAGGCGGCCGCTCTTCTGCCGCATGGACGTGGATGGTGCGTGCCAGGGGTGCTGGTTCGTGAATAGATCGGGCTAGATCCGCGGAGGGCTTGCCCGTCGCGAGCGGCGTCCTTACCGTCCGGCGCCACGCCACCTGCCCGCTTCTGCACCCCGCGCTTCTGCCGATGACCAGCCAGTCCCCCGGGATCCTGAGGATCGTCGCCATCCCGGCGACCTTGACCCTCGTCGTGACCGTGCTTCGCTTGGTCGGCGAGCTGAACGGCTGGGATCCGACCTGGTTCGCCAACGAGCAGCCGGACCCGAACAACGACGCGGCTCACCCGGGCTTCGTCGGCATCGCCTACGTGGTGCCGCTGTTCGGCCTCTGGTTCGGGTTCCGACTCCGGAAGCTGACCGGCGGCCCCAAGCATCTCGGCAAGGCGGCCCTGCTGTTCGTGCTCGGCGCGGGCGTGCTGATCGGCGCCTTCTTCGGGCTGCGGGCCGCCGGCTTGGTCACCCTCCCCAGCGAGGATGCCCCCGGCACGCCGACCGGCCTCGAATACGCGCTCGGTGCCATCGCGCTGTCGCTGCTGGTGATGACCTTCGCCTGGCCGCGCCTCGCCGGCACCCTGCTGCTCTACGGGCTGTTGGCGCGCATCCCGGTGGTCGTGGTCACCTGGATCGCCCTGACCAACGGCTGGGACACCCACCACGTCAAGCTGCCTCCCGGCACGGAACTGCCCGCGGGCACCGGCAAGCTGGTGTTCCTGGCCACGCCGCAACTGACGTTCTGGATCGCCTACACGCTGTTCGTCGGCGGCCTGTCCGGCTGCCTGGGCGCCGCACTGGCGCGGCGCAAGTAGGGCAACCAGCCCGATCTATGCGCGAACTGGCGCTCCGGTCGTGGCGCTTTCGCCGCGATCGCCTATCCTGTTCCCGCCGGAATCCGCGGTGCCCCATGCAGGGCCCCCCGCGCACCTCGCACCCCCACGCACCCATCACCCAATGTCCGACTTCGACACCATGCTCTCCAAGGTCCGCTCGGCGGACGGCTTCATCGCGGCGCTCGACCAAAGCGGCGGCAGCACGCCCAAAGCCCTGCGGCTCTACGGCATCACCGAGGACCAATACTCGGGTGATGCCGAGATGTTCGACAAGATCCACGAGATGCGCACGCGCATCGTCACCGCCAAGTGCTTCCACGGCGACCGCGTGCTCGGCGCGATCCTGTTCGAGAACACCATGGACCGCGAGATCGGTGGCAAGGGCAGCGCCGCCTACCTCTGGCAGGACAAGAACGTGGTGCCGTTCCTGAAGGTCGACAAGGGCCTCGCGCCCGAAGCCGCCGGCGTGCAGTTGATGAAGCCGATGCCCGGGCTCGACGAGTTGCTGCAACGCGCCAAACAGAAGGGCATCTTCGGCACCAAGATGCGTTCGGTGATCAAGACCGCCGACGCCGCCGGGATCCGGCAGATCGCCGCGCAGCAGTTCGAGATCGGCCGGCAGATCCTCGCCGCCGGCCTGGTGCCGATCCTCGAACCGGAGGTCGACATCCACAGCCCGTCGAAGGCCGAGGCCGAGGCGCTGCTGAAAGCGGAGCTGCGCAACCACCTGGGCCAACTGTCGCCGGACCAATTGCTGATGTTCAAGCTCACCCTGCCCGAGACCGACGGTTTCTACCAAGAGCTGGTCGACCACCCGAACGTCGTGCGCGTGGTCGCGCTGTCGGGCGGCTATTCGCGCGACGAGGCCAACGCGCGCTTGGCGAGGAACCCGGGCATCATCGCGAGCTTCTCCCGAGCGCTGACCGAAGGCCTGACCGCGCAGCAGAGCGACAGCGAGTTCGAGGCCGCACTCGACGCGGCGATCGCCAGCATCTTCGCGGCGTCGAAGACCTGAGGCGGGCCTACCGGCCGACGAGCTGCAGGAACTCGGAGCGCGTGCGCTCGTCCTTGCGGAACAGGCCCAGCAGACACGAAGTCACGGTACTGGAGTTCTGCTTCTCTACCCCGCGCATCATCATGCACAGGTGCGCGGCTTCGATGACGACGCCGACCCCGCGCGGCTCCAGCACGTCGTCGAGCGCGTGCGCGATCTGCATCGTCAACCGTTCCTGCACCTGCAGCCGGCGGGCGTAGATGTCGACGACGCGCGCGATCTTCGACAAGCCGACGATCTTGTCCGACGGGATGTAGGCGAT
Source organism: bacterium (assembly GCA_011051855.1). Classification (GTDB taxonomy): domain Bacteria; phylum Planctomycetota; class UBA1135; order UBA1135; family UBA2386. The sequence goes on from DRKG01000219.1 coordinate 8,565, forward strand.
GTGTGCTTTGCCGAAGAACGGCGCCAGATGGTGCTCGCACAGCGAGTAGAGCTCGATGTCCTTGACCAGCACCATCTCGTCCGTCTCGGCCTCGAACAACGCGTCGCCGATGACCTTTTTCGGGTCCTGCTGGTAGCCGGCTGTGTAGGTCGCGAACGCCTTCTCGACGCGCCTGGGGGTGTCCCGCAGGCCTTCGCGCTCGGGCTCCGGGTCGAGCAGTCGCAGCATCTGCGCCACGTGCCCGCGAAACGACTGCCGGTCGTGTTCGTCTTCGCTCATTCGATCGTCTCGCGCAACAGTTCCTCGACGCTGGTCGCGCCATCGAACACCGCCTGCAGGCCGGTCTCACGCAGCGTCGTCAAGCCGTTCTCGATCGCCGCCTCCTGCACCTTGGTGGTGCTGGCGCCATCGAGGATGAGTTCGCGGATGCGGTCGTCGACCTCGAGCACCTCGGTGATCGCCATGCGGCCGCGATAACCGGTGAAGTTGCAGGTCTCGCACCCCTTGCCGTAGGCGAACTTCGCCCCGACGACCTGCTCGGCCGACAGCTTCAGCCGCCGCAGGATCTCGTCGCCCGGCTCGTAGAAGGTCCGGCATTCGCGACAGACGCGCCGCACCAGCCGCTGGGCCAGGATCGCCTGCACGGTCGCGGTCAAGAGGAACGGCTCGATGCCGATGTCGACCAACCGGGTGATCGCCGACGCCGCGTCGTTGGTGTGCAGGGTCGAGAACACCAGGTGGCCGGTCAGGCTCGCCTCGATCGCCGTCTGCGCGGTCTCGCGATCGCGGATCTCACCGACCAGAATCACATCGGGGTCCTGGCGCAGGATCGTGCGCAGCACCGACGCGTAGGTGACGCCGATCTCGTCGTTGACCGGCACCTGCACGATGCCTTCGAGGTCGTATTCGACCGGGTCTTCGACAGTGATCACCTTGGTGTCCTCGCGGTTGGCCTCGTTGAGCACCGCGTAGAGGGTCGTGGTCTTGCCAGAACCCGTCGGACCGGTGACCAGCACGATGCCGTGCGGCAGCCCGGCGAACTCGCGCAGGCGGTCGCGCACGCTCGACATGAGCCCGAGGTTGTCGAGGCTCAGCGACACGTTCGAGCGATCGAGGATGCGCATCACCGTCGACTCGCCGAACATCGTCGGCAGCGTCGACACGCGCAGGTCGACCGAACGGCCACCGACGGTCAGCTCGATGCGCCCGTCCTGCGGCAAGCGCGTTTCGGCGATGTCGAGGTCGCTCATCACCTTGATGCGCGCGATCAGCGCCTCGGCGAGGTGCGGCGGCGGAGCCTCGAGCTCGAACAGCGAGCCGTCGACGCGATAGCGGATCTTGAAGTCGTGCTCGAACGGCTCCAGGTGGATGTCCGAAGCGCGATCGCGAATCGCTTGGTAGAGGATGTAGTTCAGCAGTTTGACGACCGGTGCTGCGGCCGCCATCGCCGCCTTGTCCTCGAGGTCGATCTTGCCGCCCTGTTGCGACAGCTCCTGAACCAACTCCTTGATGCGCGCCTTACCGGCAACCGCGTCTTCCTGGTAGTGCTTGTCGAGGCCCTTCTCGATCTGCGCCTGGTCGGCGAGGACGCCTTCGATCTCGCAACCGGTGGTGAAGCCGAGGTCCTGCAGCATCGGCACGTTCGCCGGATCGGCGAGCGCGACCGTCAGCCGCTGGCCATCCAGCCGCAGCGGCAGGATGTTGAACGCGCGCGCCGTCGCGAGGTCGATCTTCTGCAGCGCCGCCGGCTCGGGCGGGCTCGCTTCGAGGTCCTGGAAAGCCAGTCCGGCCTGCTCGGCCAGCGCCCGCACCACGTCGGCGGGCTGCACCGCGCCCATGTCGACCAGCACCTCGCCGATGCGGCCGCCGCGGTCGCGCTGCAGTTGCAGCGCTTCCTGCACCATGCCTTCGTGGATCAGGCCCATCTCCTTCAGGATCTGGCCGAGCAATCGCCGCGGTCCCGCCATCGGCTACTCCACGGCTCCGCCGCCCATGCGGGTCATCAGGCCCTTCTTGTCGAACGCACGCCCGATCGCGGTCTCCTGATCGATGCGCCCCTCGCGGTAGAGGTCGAGCAGGCAGTCGTCCATCAGCATCATTCCCTGGCGCCGACTGGTCTGGATCACCGAGCCGATCTTGAACGTCTCGCACTTGCGGATGTGGTTCTCGATCGCCGGGTTGGTCAGCATCACCTCGAACGCGGCGACCCGGCCGCCGTCCGGCGTCGGGATCAGGATCTGCGAGATCACCGCCACCAGCGACTGCGCCAGTTGCGAACGGATCTGCTCCTGCTGCTCGCGTGGATACTGGTCGATGATGCGGTCGACGGTGCGCGCAGCACCGGTCGTGTGCAGCGTGCCGAACACCAGGTGGCCCGTCTCGGCCGCGGTGATCGCCGCCGACGTGGTCTCGAGGTCGCGCATCTCGCCGAGCAGGATCACGTCGGGATCCTGCCGCAGCGCCCGCCGCATCGCTTCGGCGAAGCTGGTCACATCGGTGCCGACCTCGCGCTGGGTCACCTGCGACTTCTGGTGTGCATGGTAGTACTCGATCGGATCCTCGATCGTGATGATGTGCACGTCGCGGTTGCGATTGATCCAATCGATCATCGTCGACAGCGTCGTGGTCTTGCCGGAGCCGGTCGGGCCGGTCACCAGCACCAGGCCGCGGTGCAGGCCGAGCAGCCCCTGCACCGACTCGGGCAGGCCGATCTGGTCGAAGGTCAGGAGCTTCTGCGGGATCTGCCGCATGACGATGCCGCGCGTGCCCTTCTGGGTCAGCAGGCTGACGCGGAAGCGGCACTTGTCGCCGTGCGCGTAGCCGAAGTCGGTCGAGCCGGTCTCGCACAGCTCGGTGTAATTGCGCGCAGGCGCCAGCTCCTTGGCCATGCGTTCGGTGTCCTCGGCGCGAAGCGGCGCATCGCCGATCTCGACCAGCCCGCCGCTGACGCGCAGCACGGGGCGCCGGCCGACGGACAGGTGCAGATCGGAGGCGCCGCGCTCGAAGGCGGCATCCATCAGGGCGGTGACATCCATGGCTGGCTCGGGTTGTTGTCGTTCACACGGCCGCGACGACGCGCAGCAGTTCGGGGATCGTGGTGCGGCCTTCGAGCACCTTGCGCACGCCGTCCTGCAGCAGCGTCGACATGCCGCCGGACTGGAAGGCATACTCGCGCAGGCGCACCATCGGTTCGCCGCGGAAGGTCATCTCGCGCAACGTGTTGTCCATCTGCAGCAGCTCGTAGATGCCGACGCGGCCGCGGTAGCCGGAGTGGCCGCAATGCGCGCAGCCCTCGGCGCGATAGAAGGTCGTGCCTTCGACGCCGCCCGGATCGAGGCCGACGCTGCGCAGTTCGGCCGGCGACGGCTCGCAGACCTGCTTGCAGTCCTCGCACAAGAGGCGGATCAGGCGCTGCGCCATCACCGCCTGCACCGACGCCGACACCAAGAACGGCTTGACGCCCATGTCGCACAGGCGCGTGATCGCCGACGCCGCATCGTTTGTGTGCAGGGTCGAGAACACCAGGTGGCCGGTCAGCGCCGCCTGCACGGCGATCTCGGCCGTCTCCTGGTCGCGGATCTCACCGACCAGGATCACGTTCGGCGCCTGGCGCAGCATCGCGCGCAAGATCCGCGCGAACGTCAGCCCGATGCGCGACCGCACCTGGCACTGGTTGATGCCGGCGATGTTGAACTCGACCGGATCCTCGGCGGTGATGATCTTGACGTCGGGCCGATTGAGCTCCTGCAGCGCCGCGTAGAGCGTCGTGGTCTTGCCCGAGCCGGTCGGGCCGGTGACCAGCACGATACCGTTCGGCCGGGCGATCACGCTGCGGAAGCGCTCACGGTCCTGGCCCTCGAAACCGAGCTTCTCGAGGCTCATCAGGCCGCGTTCCTTGTCGAGCAGGCGCATCACCACGGTCTCGCCGTGGCTCGCGGGCAGCACCGAAGTGCGGATGTCGATCTCGCGCGTGCCGCCGTCGGCATCGCTCGCGCGGAAGCTGATGCGGCCGTCCTGCGGCTTGCGCTTCTCGGCGATGTCGAGGCCGGCCATGATCTTCAGCCGCGAAGTCAGCGGCGCCAGCAACGCCATTTCGAGCGAAGCGACCTCGGTCAGCACCCCGTCGACCCGGTAGCGGATGCGCACGCGCTGCTGGAACGGCTCCACGTGGATGTCGCTCGCCCGCCGCTGCAACGCCTCGTTGATGGTCTTGCCGACCAGTCGGATGATCGGCGCGTCCTCGCCCTCGTCGCCGGCCGCTGCACCGCCGCCCACCGCTGCCGGCGCTTGCGCACCCGCCTTGCCGGTCGCCTTGCGCAACGCCTCCTTCAGCGCCTGCGGCGGCATCAGCGCACACTGCACCGGACACCCCGCCAGGAACGACAGGTTGTCGGCCACGAACGTCTTGACCGGGTCGTCGATCGCAACCCACAGCTCGTCGTCCTTGAGCAGCACCGGCAGCGCCTCGTTCTGCTCGATCTGCTCGCTCGACACCTTGGCCAACGCCTGCGGCTGCGGCGACAACTTGTCGGGATCGACGAACTTCATGCCGTGCGCCTTGGCCAGCACGCGCCAGACGGCGGCCTCGTCGGCGAGGTTCAGCGCGACGATGGCGCGCTCGAGGCTTTGGCCACGACTCGACGCCGCGGCCTCGGCCTTCTGCAGGCGGGCAGCGTCCAGTACATCGGCCTCCAGCAGAAGGCGTCGGAACGTCTCGGCACTCAACGGACGGCGGAACGGGGGACAGCGGAACGGGGAGAGGGGCCCCGATGTTATGCGCGATCGCGAGGTGCGGCGAAAGGGGGGGCTTGGGCCGCCGGGGCCTTTTGTCGCGCAAGGAATCTGCGGCCGGTGCGGGCATCCGCGGCCGCGCTCGCGTACGCTCGGCGGAGATGAAACCCACCATTGCCGACGGTCACGTCGTGACCCTTCACTACCGGCTGACCCTCGACGACGGCAGCATCGCGGACGAATCGTTCGGCGGCGACCCGCTCGTCTACCTGCACGGCGCCAACAACATCGTCGCCGGCCTCGAACGCCAGCTGACCGGCAAGGCCGCCGGCGACAAGTGCGAGGTGCAGGTCCCCCCGGCCGAAGGCTATGGCGACTACGACCCGACCCTCGACCAGACGGTGCCGCGCAGCGCATTCCCGGCCGATGCGCAGTTGCAGGAGGGCCTCGCGTTCCAGGCGCGCGATCGCAACAACCAGCCGATCACGCTGTGGATCCGCAAGATCGCCGGCGACGAGATCACCGTCTCGCCCAACCACCCGATGGCGGGCCAGAACCTGAACTTCTCGATCGAGATCCAGGACGTGCGCGAAGCCACGCCGCAGGAGAAGGAGCACGGCCACGCCCACGGGCCACAGGGCCAAGACCACTGAGTCGTCTCGCGGCCGCGGGGACACACGCCCCTTGGGTCGCCGCCGCCACCGCCGCGATCACTTCGCCTTCGCCTTCGCCTGCCCACCGGCCTTCGGCAACCGGGCAACGAACTTGCCCGGATCGGCCTCGAAGCGGGCCTTGCACTTGCTGCAGCAGAACGCGACGCGGCGACCTTCGTGCACCACGAAGTGGGCGGGATCGACGTCCTTGCCACTCACCGGGCACTTGTCGTTGATCGGCTGGTTGCGCCGTTCGCGCGCGGCGATTTCGGCGCGGGCCGCGGCCAGGCGCGCCGCGACGTAGTCCCCCCGGTCGACCTGCACCTTGGTCAGGTCGTCCTTCAGGGCCGCGACCCCTGCGGCGGTGACCTTGCTCTGCCAAGCGTAGACCTTGGCCAGGCGCGGCAGCTCGGCGAGGCGCGCGAGGCCTTCGTCGCCCAGCGAAGTGCCGTAGGCGTTCAGGTATTCGAGCCGCGCAAGTCCGGCCAGCGCCCGAAAGCCCCGATCGGAGAGCTCGGTGTTGGCGACGTTCAAGCGGCGCAACTGGGTCAGGGCGGCGAGGTGCCGCGCACCGGCATCGGTGATCGCCGTGCGGCTGGCGTTCAGCCAGACCAGCACCGGCGCCAGCGGTCGCAGCAGCGCGAGCTCGTCGTCGCCGACCTTGTCGCGCAACAGCGACAGGTTGACCTCCAGCGCCTCGGTGTCGGCGGCAACCCGCTGCACCACCACCCCCAGGCCCGCCAGCTTCTTCACCGCCGCGGCGATCGCCGCGGCACCGGCCCCATCGACGTCGGGCAGTTCGAAGGTGATCTTCGGCAACACCTGCGCGGCGAGTTCGGCGGCGATCCACTCGTCGGCGGCCTGCGGCCAAGCGGCGCCCTGCCGGATCCAGCGTTCGATCAATGCCTGCTGCGACTTCGTCAGCGGCTCGCCCTTGGCCGGCATGACGTCGTCGTCGTCGAGCCCCAACCCGATGCGCCGCAGCAGCTCGCTGTCCTCCGGTTCGTTGGGGAACACCGTCCAGTAGTCCTCTTCGCCCTCGGGGAACACGAACTCGCGCGCGTCGAGCCGCAGATCCCCCTCCTGCTCCTCGGGGCCATGGCATTCGATGCAGCGCGCCACCAGGATCGGCGCGACATCCTTCTGGAAGTCGACCTCGGGCTCATCCTGCCGCCGCCCCTCCTGGGCAGCCAGCAACGAGAGCGGCAGGAGCAACGCAACGAGCGCACGCATGCCCGAATCATCCCGCCTCGGCGCTCTCGCGCAAGCGGCCCCCGGCAGTTCTCAGCGGCGACCGCCGCGCACGTCGTGACCCGCCGCCGCGAAGGTGTCTTCCATGTGGTTGAGCACCGCGCGCACCCAGTCGCGCTTGTCAGCGTAGCTGCCGGCGAAGAACGACCGCTTGAAGCCGTAGATCAGGATGTCCTTGACCGCTCGCGGCGTCAGCCGGAACGCGGCGACCGCCTTGTTGACCTCATCGCTCATCGTGGTGCGCGACACCAGACGGTTGTCGGTACACAGCGAGACGCTGCACCGGGCCGCGCGCATCTTCGGGAACGGGTGGCGGCGCAGGTCATCGCGCAGCTCCGGGATCGTCTGCTGGTTGCTCGTCAGACAGACTTCGAGCGTGATGCGCCGCTCGGCGATGTAGCGCACGAGCTTGTCGATCCAGGCGCGCTTGTCGCGGATCGAGCGATCCTTGATGTGCCGGGCGCTGAACAGCCACGTGCCGTGACCGATGCGGTCGGCATGGCAATCGGTGATCGCCTGGAAGATCGATTCCGGCCCGTAGTCCTCGCCGGCGTGCACGGTCTTGCCGAGGAAGTGCTCGTGCGCGAGCTGGAAGGCGGCCTGGTGGTCCTTGGCGGGGAAGCCGCGCTCCTGGCCGGCTAGGTCGAACCCGACTACCGGCAGACCTTCCTCCTCGCGCGCTGCGACCGCCGCACGGGCCAGCTCGAGCGACGCCAGCGAGTAGATCTCGGCCGCCGGCGCGCTCGGCAAGGCATCGAAGTAAGCGCGGTAGTGCTCGCCGAACGCCGGCAGGAAGAACCGCAGCGCACAGACGATCACGCCGGCCTCGAAGCGCGGCAGTCGCCCGTCGCGAACCTCCGGGGCCCGATTGATCTCGCGCTTGGCCCGCTCGACGCCGCGGCAAACCGCCCGCAGCACCTCGCGGATGCCGAACGCACCGCGCACGTGCAGCTGGGGCGCAAACCGGATCTCGACGTAGAAGACGTTCTCGGCGCGGCAGTCCACGCACAGCTCGTAGGCGGCGCGCTCGAGCGACTCGGCGTCCTGCAGGCAGGCGACGGTGAACTCGAAGCCGCGCAGGTATTCCGGCAGGTTCTGGTAGGCCCGCTTGAACACCAGCTCGAGCAAGCCGGAGCGGGTGCGGCTCGGCAGTTTGATGCGATGCTGCTTGGCCAGTTCGAGCAGCGTGTCCAGACGCAGGCTGCCGTCGAGGTGCACGTGCAGGTCGGACTTGGGCAACGCTGCAACCAACTCCGGCGAGATCGACGACTTCGGCATACAGCGATCATGGACCGCCTCCCGCGCAGCGACAAGCACGCGTCGCCGCGCTACGCTGCCGCCGTGCCGACCCGCTGGCAGCTCTTCACGCAAGACCCCAGGGAACGCGAACGGTTCCCCGACCTCGCCGCGGTGCTGGCGCTGCCGAGCGAACCCGCCGGCCCGCCCAACCGGCTACGCCACGTCGTGCGCATCCGGATCGACGGCGCGGATTACTACCTGAAGACGTTCCGTCGCACGCAGTGGAAGAACCGCGCGCACTTCCTGCTGACCC
>DRKG01000220.1 GCA_011051855.1 bacterium
CCGCGAACGGACCCGCCGCGGCCGGGCCGTCGTTGGTGATCGTCGCCGTGACGGTGATCTGGTCGCCCGGCAGCACCGTGACCTGATTGCAAGTCAGAGTCGGCACGCGCAACTGCGCCAAGGTCGGATCGCTGACGTTGACGGTCCAGGTGTGGACCTCGTGCATCACCTGGTTCGGGTCGTTGCGCACCCGATCGCTCTGGTCGATGACCTTCGCTTCGACCGTGTGCGGGCCGATTCCGACCTGGGTCGAATCGAGTGCGAACGACGCGGTCGTCGCACCAGCCTGCAGCACGCCGTCGACCCGCCATTCGATGAGCGGGTTGTTGGCCGCCGGCACGAAGTGCGAAAACGAGAAGTTCTGGATCGACGGCACGAGCACGGAAACGGTCGACGCCGCCGGCACCGGCGAGGTGATCACGTCGACGATCGAGTTGGTGACCTTGGTGATGCCCTCCTGGCACACCCGACAGAGCACCTGGCCGAGAGCCCGCATCAGGCAGTTGGAGCGTGGGCGATAGAGCCCGTACTGATAGTAGCCCGCCCCCTGGAACGCGCTGATGCCCTGGGTGCCGTGCCACAAAGACCACTTCTGACCCGTCGGCGACGTGGTGATGTTCGGCTGGCTCGGCTCGTTGCCGGTGTAGGTGCCGTTCGGGTAGTCGTATTCGTCGGCCAACAGGCCCAGACTGTGCCCGAGCTCGTGCGCCTGCACTTCCACCATCTGCGAGCCGGTGTAGCTTACGGCGAACGTCGCAGCACAACCGCCGTAGCGCGTGTCGTTCACCATCACCAACACGCGCCCTTCCGTCGCCGGCGCCAACGCCGCGTCAGCCAACGCCAACGACGTGTTCTGGATGTAGAGGCAGCGATCAATGCCGCCGTAGTCGTAGGTCGCTTCGTAGGCCGTATTGACGAACACCGGCGGGTTCTCGTCGGGCCGGTCGGCTCCGCTCTGCGCGCTGGCGCGGAACACGGTGTGCACGTTGTAATAGGTCGAGAACGTCTGGTACGGCTCTTTCTGGAACAGCGCGGTCAGGAACGTCTGCACGTCCTGGTTGAACTTGTTCTGTTCGAACGCCTGGTAACCGTCACCGAGAATGACCAGGTCGTACCGACTCTGGGTGGTGCCGTTGTTGAGCACCGTGGTGACCGTCTGGCCAGCGAGCGACGCGACGAGAAACGCCAGCGACAACGACGACGACAAGGTGCGCGCCATCACTTGCCTCCTTCGCACAGACGGCGAACGGTGTCGCCGTCGACCTCGCCGATCACCACGGGGCCCTGACCTTCGGCGCGGCGGAACTCGTAGCGGGCCGCCGCCCCGAACGCGGGCACGTTGACCAGCATGCCGATGCGCGAATCGACGACGATGCAGCCGTGCACCTGCGCCGGCTGGCCGAGCTGCTCCGGCCGGGTCGCAAACGGCCGCACGTCGAGCGGCACCACCGCCAGCTCGGCACCGGCGGCGTCGAGCACGCGCAGGTGCCAGTCACTGGCAAACCCCTTCGGCACGCCAGCCCACGGCGCGGCCTTGTGGCGGGCGAACGTGACCCCGAGGTGGTTGCGGTCGCCTTCGACGACCAGCACGTAGTGGCCGTCGGCGCGCGGCGGCGGCGTGAACGCCGGCAACCGTGGATCTTTCGGCTGGCTCGGCCGAGCAAGGATGGCAACCGAAGAGACGGCCAGGGCCGTCGCCAAAGCGTGGGAGAGTCGCATGATCTCGAGTCCGGAGGGCCGCCGCATTGTAGCGGCACATCCACGGACGGGCAGGCACACTCTGGCGTGGGTGCCGACGACAGCCGCGTCGGATCAGTTGCCGACGCGGCCAATGCCGGCGTTGCTGACGGAGAGACCGAGCAGGTTGGCCGTCGGATCGGGCAGGAACGCCTGGTTGAGGAAGGACCAACCGAGGAACGACGAGTCGTTCGGGATCGCGAAACCGGACTGAGCGATGCCACCGGGCGAAGCCAGCGCCACCAGGGTGACCTGCGGTGCGGCGAAGATCACGCACCCCAGTGCGCCCAGCGGGTAGAGGTCGAACGGCAGCACGAGGTTGGCGTATTCGAACTGAGAATACCCGAGTCCGAAGACCACTGGCGCATTGGCCGGCGCGCCGGTCACGGTGAGGGTGAACGGCTGACCGATCCGCGGCAACGTGCCGCTGAGCGCCACACCGTTACACCCGGCACCGAAGACCTCGTAGCTCGGCACGTCCTGATAGACCGTCACCGTCAGGAACTCGTAGTGCCAGTTGAGCTGACTGGTCTCGTGCACCTGGAAGAAGACGCTGGTCGGCTGCGTCAGCGTGAACGCCACCGGCGGGCTGTCGACCCACGTGCCTACCGGCTGCGCGGAGGTCGGCATCGTCACGCTGTTGAGGTAGGCGCCCGAGGTGCGAGCCGAGATCGTCAGCGGCGTGATTCCGACCGTATCGACCGTCTTGCGCAGCCGCACCGTTGCGTAGTAGTCGCCCGCCGGCAGCGTCATGCTGGGCGAGAACACCTGCAGCCAGGACAGCGTGAACTGATTCGGAGCCGTCAGAACCAGCTTGTCGCCGAAGTGCGAGGCGTCGCTGTCTTCGACCGTGTAGAACTGCGGATGCACCTGCGATCCGGCCGCCAGGTCGAGCATGTCGACCACGGGGCCGCCGGTCACCCGGTCGAGCACGAAGCTGTCGAAGTCGTAATCCTGGCCGCCGGACACCATCTCGACGCGGAAGCGAACGGCACGCATCGAGTTGAGCGTGAAGGTCACCGGCTCGGACAGTGTCCAACCGCCGATCGCTTGCTGCGCCACTTGCGTGACCGCCGTCGTGCTGCTTATCGGCGAGAGGATCGCTCGCAGCGTGATCGGCACGGCACCGGCTGCCGACGTGCGCTTCTTGAAGCGCATCCGCGCCGTGTAGGTGCCGGCTTCGAGCCATCGCGGAGCAGAGAGCAGCTCCGGCACCGGAATCCCCAGAAAGTTGAGCCGCAAGACCTGACCGAACTCGGATTCCGGTTCGGCGACAGGCGTCCAGGGGCCACCCTGACGCTCCCAAGCAGCGTTCGCAAGGCTCTGATAGATCACGTTCTGGGCCGATGCCGAGGCAATCGTCAGCCCGAGGAAGAGGGGGAGGAGGAGCAGGCGAGCGTAGCGCATCGTGGATTACCGATCGTGCAGGCCAAGGCAGGAGGCCACGGGCTGTCGACTCCGTGTCGGCAGCCACCCGGAGACCCGGGGCCCTCCTGGCGAGGATTGCGCACATTCCGACAGCACCAGCTACCACCCGACACGGATTCTCGGTGTAAACCTGAACAAGCTGGAACGACCGCAACCCCGCCATGTCCGATTCCCAAGAGTTGACCGAGGTCAGGCAGACGCTCGAGCGGGCGTTGCGAACGCGGGATGACCGCGACCTGGGCCAGACCTTGTTCGGCCAACTGCACCGGCTCGCCGCGTCCCGCATGGCGGCACTCCCACCGGGGAATACGCTGCAGCCGACGGCGCTGGTGAACGAGGTCTGGCTGCGCCTGCGCGATGACGCCGACGACCTGCGGCGCAAGCGGCTCTACTTCGCGGCCGCGGCGCGGGCGATGCGCGACATCCTCGTCGAACAGGTGCGCGCCAAGCGCCGCCTCAAGCGCGGCGGCGGGACACCCGTGGCCGGCGATTCGATCCTCGATCTGACGCCGGACACCGACGGGCTTCCGCCGGTCGACCTGCTGGCGCTGCGCGAGGCCCTCGAACGACTCGAGCAGCGCGACCCGCGCAAGGCCGAGGTCGTTCTGCTGCGCTTCTTCGGCGGGCTGCAGCACAGCGAGATCGCCGCGATGCTCGACATCACGGAACGCACGGTCGAGCGCGACTGGCGGTTCGCGAAAGCCTGGCTGCGCGCAGCCATCGAGGACGGCGACGATGGCTGAAGCGGACGCCAGCCGAGTCGAAGAGCTTTTCCAGCGCGCCGCCGACCTGCCGCCGGCGCAGCGTGACCCGCTGCTCGACGCGGAATGCGCCGGCCAACCCCGCCTGCGTGCCGCCGTCGAACGACTGCTGCGCGCGCTCGACGACAGCGAACGCTTCCTCGAAACGCCGGTCGCCGGCCTCGCGCTCGCTTCGCCCAGCCGGCCGACCGCCATCGGTTCGGCGGCCACCCTCTGTGAAGCCCCGGACCCGGTGCGCATCGGCGACTACGAGGTCGAGGGTGTGCTCGGCACCGGCGGCCACGGCCGCGTCTACGCGGCCGTCCAGGACACGCCGCACCGCCGGGTTGCGATCAAGGTGCTGCGCGCCGGTGCCATGTCGCCGGCGGCCCAGGCGCGCTTCGGCCTCGAGATCGAACTGCTCGGCCGCCTCAACCATCCCGGGATCTGCAAGATCTTCGACGCAGGTGAAGCGTCCATCGAATACGGCGACGGCTCACGTTCGCAGGCGGCGTTCTGTGCGATGGAACTGGTCGAAGGACTCCCGCTGACGCGCTTTTGCGCCGAACGCCGACTCGGCCAACGCGACCGCATCACGCTCGTCGCCACGATCGCCGACGCCGTCCATCACGCGCACACGCGCGGGGTCGTACACCGCGACCTCAAGCCCCAGAACGTGCTGGTCACGGTCGGCGAGTCCCCCACCAGCAATACCGACTCCCCGCCCCTGCCCGGCCAGCCGAAGATCCTCGATTTCGGCGTCGCCCGCTTGACGGACGGCACGGAGCACTCGGGTGCGGGCATGACGCTGCCCGGAGTCATGCTCGGCACGCTCGGCTACATGAGCCCCGAGCAGTTCGGTGAAGGCGAAGTCGACGCACGCAGTGACGTCTGGGCGCTGGGAGTCATCGCCTGGGAGCTCCTCGCCGGCGATCTGCCGATCCCAGTCGCCGGTCGGTCGCTGCTCGATGCCGCGCAGGCAGTCCGCGAACACCAGCCGGGGCGACTGACCTTCGACGGTCGCCCGGTCGACGCCGACCTCGACACCGTGGTCCGCCGCGCCCTGGCCAAGGATCCCGACCGGCGCTACGGCTCGGCCGCCGAGCTGGCCGCGGACTTGCGACGGTGGCTGGGTCACGAGCCGATCACCGCGCGCAAGCCGGGCTTCTTCCATCAACTGCGGCTGTTGGCGCGCCGGCACCGCGCAATCGCGACCGGGACGGCACTGGCCGCCGTCGGCCTCGTCGCCGCGACGGCCATCAGCACCACCTTCTATCTCGCGGCCGACCGCGCCCTGCACCAAGCGGTCGACGCCCAGGACACGGCCCGCGAGGTGGCCCGCTTCCTGCAAGAAGACCTGCTCCGCGAAGCCCATCCCAGCCGCACGCTCGGCAGCGAGCCGACCGTTCGCGACCTGCTCGAGCGGGCCAGCGAGCGCATCGACGGCCGCTTCCCCGATCGGCCCGCCGTCGAAGCCGGCATCCGCACCGCCATGGCCCGCGCTTGGTCGGGGCTGGGCGACGGCAAGGCCGCCGTCGAGCACGCGACGCGCGCCGTCGAGCTCAGCGAGCCGCTGGGCGGCGAACCGCTCATCGAAGCCCTCACGGCTCTCGGCGAAGCCATGCACATCGCCGGCGACGAACAGGGATCGCTCACGGTGCGCGAGCGGGCCACGCGCCTGGCACGCACGGAACTGCCGCCCGACGATGCGCGTCGTTACCACACCGCGATCGAGTACGCCGACCAACTGACGATGCAAGGTCGCTATGCGGAGGCCATCGAGCTGCTGGGCGACCTGAGCAGCGCGGCCGAGCGGCATCTCGGCAGCGACCATCCGGCGACGCTCAAGGCACGCAACAACCTCGGCCTGGCGCTGACGGACGTCGGGCGGCTCGACGAAGCGATCCGAATCTTCCGCGACGTCGTGGCCATCCGCCACCGCACGATCGGCGACCGCCATCCCAGCATCCTCATCACCGAAAGCAATCTGGCGCTGGCCCTGCAATACGCGGGCGAACTGGAAGAAGCCCGGGACATCAACGAGAGCGTGCTCGCTCGCCGGCGCGAAGTGCTCGGAGCGGACCACCGGGCCACGTTGCTGAGCCTCAACAACCTGAGCCTGACGCAGCGGGCGCTGGGCGACCTCGAGCCGGCCATCGCGACGGCTACCGAGGCACTGGAGCTCACCCGCCGCACGCGCGGCGAAGACCATCGCGACACGATCCGCCTGGAGTGCAACCTCGCCTCCTACCTGCTCGATGCGGGACGGCGCACGGCGGCGCTGCCATTGCTCGAACGTTCGCTCGCCGGAGCGGAGCGCGCCTACCCCGAGGGCCACTGGGTCGTCGGCTGGCACCACCTGAAGCTCGCCGACGGCCTCGCCGCAACCGGCTCGCTCGAGCGGGCGCGAACCGAACTCGAGACCGCCTATGCGATCCTGGTGGCGGCACTCGGCGCCGACCACCGGCGCATCAAGACGGTGGTCGATTCCGGCCTGCGGCTCGCCGAACGCCTCGACGACGACAGCCTGAGAGAGCTCTGGCAGGCGCGACGTTCGGCAGTTTGGCGAGCATCCGAGCAGGCTGGCCGCTAACCTGCTCGGCCCCGAAACGCGGGAAGCACGTCATGCGCGACAAGATCCGAATCGGTTACGGCCAAGGCTTCTGGGGCGACTCGATCCTCGGCCCCATCCGCCTGATCCAAGAAGGCCCGCTCGACTACCTCGCCCTCGACTATCTGGCCGAGGTGACGATGAGCATCATGCAGAAGCTGAAGAGCCGGAACCCCGACGCCGGCTACGCGACCGACTTCGTGCGCATGCTCGACCGCACCCTGCCCGACATCCACGAGAAGGGCATCAAGGTGATCGCTAACGCAGGCGGCGTGAACCCACAGGCGTGCCTGCGGGCCGTGCTCGATCTCGCC
>DRKG01000221.1 GCA_011051855.1 bacterium
CCGGCCTTTGGGCGGGTGGCGCAGCTGGCTCGGCGTGCGGGTCAGGTGCGTGGCGTTCGGTGCGCGATTCCGCGAATGGGGTGCCGACTCGGTGCACGGTAACTCGACGCGTGGCGCGCCGGGGGCGGGGCGGTCCGGGCTGGGGACCAACAGGCAAGGGATCAGTTGCCTAAGCGTGGAGGATGAGGGGGAGGGCTGGGCGGAGGTCCAGCGCGTGCCCCGCACCCATCAGCTCCACCTCCATCAAATGCTCCTCCCCATCGCGCAACGCAAGCCGGTCCACGTCGACTTCGCGCAGCGGCGACATCGGCGCCAGCGCCGGGGTCGTGATCGTCACGCGCCGCAGCCTTCGTTCACCCCTTCCAGGCGCCGTGGCTGGCGGAGCGAGCGAACGGTCCAACTGGAACAGCAGGGGTTCGCCGACGACGCCGCTGTTGCAGGCCATCTGCAGGTCGACTTCGGGCGGTAGGTAGTCCGGCCGGTAGTCCCAGCTCAGGAACGGTGGTGCATCTCCCGCGTCGTCAGGCCGCAGGCACACGCCGAACGGTGAAGCGCGGTGATCGCGCCAAGCCATGCGCTCGTAAAGGCCAAGCGGCTTGACCATCGGTGTGCGCGCGGCTTCGGCGTCGGCGAGCCAGATCAGTTCGAGAAAGCAGTCGGCGAGTTCAAAGCCCACGCTGCGGGTGCCTTGGCCGGTGTGTTCGCGTTCCGCGCCTCCGCGCAGGCCGGCGGCGGACAGGGCTTCGCGTTCGGGGGCGCCGCTTTGCGCGAAGACGAAGAAGTGGTCGATCGAGGGCATGGGGGTGCTATAGGCCGACGACCCCTTCGGTGGCATTCGACGAAACCAGCCGGGCGGGGTTGGCGCCGGGGTCGATCGACAGCGCTTGGGCGAACAGGCTGGTGCCGACCAGCGACGGGTTGGCCGCGATCGGGATGTCCCAGTTGGCACTGCCGGCGCTGGCGATCAGCGACGGTAGCAGGTCGGGCGTCAGGTAGGCGGTGCACCCGGTCATGCCGATGCTGTCGAGCGGCGTCGGTGCGGTCTTGGTCAGGCTGAGCACGCCGGCGGCGAGCGGCACGTTGGGGTTCAGGTTGGCCAGGATCTGGGTGTAGTTCTGGCCGGTGTGTGGGGCGTTGCTCGGGGTCAGCGGGACCGCGCCGTAGCTGCCGGTGCAGTCGGTGCCGAACACGCTACTGGTGGCACCGAGCGCCCGCGTTTCGGTGAGGTGGTTGTTGCCACCGTAACGTATGATCTGGCGGTCGGCCGCGTCGTAGGCCATGCCGAACGACCGGTCTCCGGGGCCGCTGCCGACGATGCGGCGCCACGACGTGCCGTCGAACTCCCAGGTCTCGTCGTTGCCGAAGCCGATCGAGAACAGCGAAGTCCAGCCGCCGTAGAGGACCCAGCGACCGCGCTGCACGTCGTAGACCACGTGCGCCTCCCAACGGCCGCTCGGGCCGGTCGCCGCCGCGGTCCAGTTGCCGCCGCTGTAGATCCACACCGCGTTGTTGTAGCCGAAGCCGCCGCCGCTGCCGGTCGCCATCAGGATCGTGCCGGTAGGGTCGGCTGCCATCACCTGGCCTTGCAGCGGGCCGGGTGTAGTCGTCGACGCGAGCATCTGCCATTGGCACGGCGCGGACCGTGCGATCGCGAGGACGGCGGCCGGCAGGGAAGTGGACTGCATCGCGGGGTGGGGTGCCAGATCGGGGAGGACCAGATCGGGGACGACCAGATGGGAACGATCCAGACGGCAGAGAAGCAGGGGGAAAACAGGTCGGATTTGTCCGGTCGCGGACAAGCCGCGGCGTTGACCGCTGGTAGCGGTCATCCTATCGTCTTCCGGCTCGACTTCGGCCCCCTTCCCCAGCGACTTGCGCACGACGATCACGATCGGTCCCGACCTGCAGATCGGCGGCGACGATTTCGTCGTCATGGCCGGTCCGTGCGCGGTCGAGTCGGGCGAACTGCTGTTCGCGGCGGCGGATGCGGTGCAGCGCGCCGGCGCCCGTGTGCTGCGGGGTGGGGCGTTCAAGCCGCGCACGTCGCCGCGGTCGTTCCAGGGGCTCGGCACCGAAGGGCTCGACCTCTTGACCGCCGCTTCGCGCCGCACCGGGTTGCCGGTGGTCACCGAGGTCATGGATCCGCGCGACGTCGACTTGGTTGCCGAGCACGCCGCCGTGTTGCAGGTCGGTAGCCGCAACATGCAGAACTTCCCGCTGTTGCGCGAGGTTGGGCGGCAGCCGAAGCCGGTGCTGCTCAAGCGCGCCGCGGCGGCGACGATCGACGAACTGCTGCTGGCCGCCGACTACGTGCTGCAGGAAGGCAACGAGAACGTCATCTTGTGCGAACGCGGCGTGCGCGGCTTCGACCCGTCGACGCGCTACCTGCTCGACCTGGCTGCCGTGCCGGTGTTGCGCGAACGTTCTCCGCTGCCGGTCATCGTCGACCCGAGCCACGGCACGGGGGTCGCGCGCTACGTGCCGTCGATGGCCAGGGCGGCGTTGGTCGCCGGTGCCGATGGTCTGTTGGTCGAGGTGCACGCGGCGCCTGAGCAGGCGCGCTGTGACGGCCAGCAGGCGCTGACCCCGACCGGATTCGCCGACCTGATGGCCGAGTTGCGGCAGCTCGCTCCACCGATCGGGCGCCGCCTTGCGCTCGCCATCGATTCGACGGGCGCCGCCAAGAGCCCCGACTCTTACGACGACGAGGTGATTGCTCCGTGACCGTCCGATCGCGCAAGCCCTACATCGCGGGCAACTGGAAGATGAATCTCGACCGGAGCCGGTCGCTCGACTTGGTCAAGACGGTCAAGGGGCGGATCGGTGACGGCAACGATCGCGAAGTGGCGTTCTTCGTCCCGTCGATCTACCTCGCCGACGTCAGCGCGGTCGCACAAGGTTCGCCGTTGGGCGTCGGCGGCCAGAACGTCTGGTTCGAGGACGACGGGGCGTTCACCGGCGAACTCGCGCCGCGCATGTTGCGCGAGGTCGGCGCCGACCGGGTGCTGGTCGGGCACAGCGAGCGCCGCCACATCTTCCGCGAGACCGACGAGTGGATGGGGCGCAAGGTGCGCGCCGCGCTCGACAACGACCTGCTGCCGATCTACTGCATCGGTGAGACGATCAGCGAGCGCCAGGGCAATCGCACCGACCGCGTGCTGAAGAAGCAGCTCGATGCCGGCTTTGCCGCGGTCAAATCGGACGACGCACACCGCATCACGGTCGCCTACGAGCCGGTCTGGGCGATCGGCACCGGCGAGACCGCCACGTTCGAGCAGGTCGACCAGGCGCACGCCACGATCCGCAAGTGGCTGGCCAACAAGCTCGGCGAAGAGGCTGAGAACATCCGCATCCTCTACGGCGGCAGCGTCAAGCCCGACAATGCCCGGCAACTGATGGCGCTCGACAGCGTCGACGGTCTGCTGGTCGGCGGCGCCAGCCTGCAGGCCGAGACGTTTCTGCCAATCATCGAATACGACGCCTGAGCCCGGCGGACGGGCTTTTTCCCCATGGTTGCACTGCACTACATCGGTTGGGTCTTGTTCTTCCTCTCGGCGGTCCTGCTGACCGTCGTCGTGTTGCTGCAGGAGTCGAAGGGCGGCGGCCTCGCCGAAGCCTTCGGCGGCACCGGCGCGGAGACCTTCGGCGTCAAGAGCGGCGGCATCAACCGCTTCACGTTCCTGCTCGCCGGCATCTTCTGCGGTTCGGCGATCCTGATCAGCGCTACCTGGAACGTCTGAATCGGCGGCGATCTTGGCCGCGATCTCGAGCATGACGGGCGCCGGCTTCGCCGCTGGCGAATCGGAGGTCGGCGCGGTCCGGGTCGAAGTGCGTTCCGTGAACGGCCGTGGCCTGACGGTCAAGCAGCGGCTCTCGTCGGGGTGTGCCGGTTTCGAGGCGGCGATCGAGCAGCAGGTGCGGGCGTGTCTGCGGCGCGGTTCGGTCACGGTGGTGGTCGAGCGCGCCAACCGCGGGGCGGCATTGCCGGATCGCGAGACGCTATGTTCGGTCGCGCGGGAACTGGGTGATCTGTCGGCCGAACTCGGACTCGAGCCGCCGACGATCGCCGACGTCGTGCAGATCGCGTCGGGCAGCCGCGGTGAGTCGGCGACCTCGCGGCCGTTGCCGCCGTTGCTGGCCGGTCTCTTCGAGCAGGCGCTCGCGCAGTTGCGCGAACACCGCGGCAAGGAAGGTGCCGGTACCGTCGCCGCGATCGCGGCCCAGCTCGATGAGTTCACCCGGCTCGCCGACCTCGTTGCCACCCGCGCGCCGCAATTGATCGCCGAATACCGTGCGCGGTTGTTGCAGCGCGTGCAGGAGTTCGTGGCTGCGAACGTGCCGGAGCCGCCCCCGGCGGTCGACCTGGTGCGCGAGGTGGCGGTGTTCGCCGACAAGGTGGACGTTGCCGAAGAGTTGCAGCGGTTGCGCGCGCATCTCACCGAGATCCGCAGCCTGCTCGCGAC
>DRKG01000222.1 GCA_011051855.1 bacterium
GCCGCATGGGCGTGGAGGGCGTGTGCTGGTGGTGCTGGTTCATGAATAGATCGGGCTAGATGCCGCTGAAGGTCATGAACGCCATCGCGATCAAGCCGGTCACGATGAAGGTGATGCCGAGCCCCTTGAGCGGGCCCGGGATGTGGGCGGTGCGCAGCTTCCAACGGATCGCCGCCATCGACACGATCGCGAGCAACCAGCCGATGCCCGAGCCGACGCCGAACACGGTCGCCTGCGCCAGCGAGTAGTTGCGCTCGACCATGAACATCGAGCTGCCGAGGATCGCGCAGTTGACCGCGATCAACGGCAAGAAAATGCCGAGCGCCGCGTAGAGCTTCGGGCTCAGCTTGTCGACCGCCATCTCGACGATCTGCACCGCCGCCGCGATCGACGCGATGAACGTCAAGAACTGCAGGTAGCTCAGGTTGGAGTCCGGCACACCGGCCCAGGCGAGCGCCCCCGGCGCCAGCACGAACTGCCACACCACCCAATTGATCGGCACGGTCAGCGCCAGCACGAAGATCACCGCCACGCCGAGCCCGAGCGAGCTGTCGACGCGCTTGCTGACGGCCAGGTAGCTGCACATGCCGAGGAAGAACGCCAGCAGGATGTTCTCGACGAAGATCGAGCGCAGCAGGATGCTGAGGAAGCCCTCCTCGTTGACCACCGCCTCCTGCGGCAGGCTCAGGGCGGCGGCGGCGGCCAGGATCGATTCACAGATCATCGCTCGTTCCTCACTTTTCCACGTAGCCGCTGATCGCGCGCTGCACCCAGACGATCACGCCGAGCAGCAGGAATGCGCCCGGCGCCAACACCATCAGGCCGTTGTTGACGTAGCCGGCCTCGTAAAGCCCGTCCGGGATCACCTGCATGCCGAGCAACTTGCCCGAACCGAGGATCTCGCGGACCGCGCCGACGACGCAGATGATCCACGCGTAGCCGAGGCCGTTGCCGATGCCGTCGAGCAGGCTGCGCCACGGCGGGTTTCCCATCGCGTAGCCTTCGAGCCGCCCCATCACGATGCAGTTGGTGATGATCAGCGACACGAACACGCCGAGCTGCTTGGCGAGGTCGAACGCATAGGCACGCAGCAGCTGGTCGACGATGATCACCGCACCCGACACCACCACGAGCTGCACGATCACCCGGATCTTGCTCGGGATCAGGTTGCGCATCACCGAGATCACCACGTTGGCCATCGCCAGAACACAGATCACCGAAATGCCCATCACGATCGAGGCATCGAGCCGCGTGGTCACCGCCAGCGCCGAGCAGATGCCGAGCACCTGCAGCGCGATCGGGTTGTTGTCCCACAGCGGGTCGAGAATCGCCTTCTTCTCTTCGGGCCCGAAGAGCGGCTGGCTCTTGGTCGCCGGAGTTGCCGTCGAAGTCATCGTCGTCGTTCCTCGGTTGCCTTGCTGATTCGGTCGCCGCGCCTCACTTGCCGCGACTGAGGTACTTGTCGAACGCCTTCAAATCCGCCCGCACGAACGTCTGCACGCCCTTGCTGGTGATGGTCGCGCCGGACAGACCGTCGACGTAGTGCGCCTTCTCGGCGGGCACCTTCTCATCGACCTTGCCCTTCTTGATGGTGATGGCGATCTGGCCGTTCGCATCGCGGATCTCCTTGCCCTTCCACAATGCCGTCCAGGCCGGGTTCTCGACCTCGCCGCCGAGGCCCGGCGTCTCGCCGTGTTTGTAGAACTGGATTCCCTTGACGTGGTTCCGGTCGGCCTCGAGCGCCAGGTAGCCGTAGAGCGTGCTCCACAGGCCCTTGCCCGAGATCGGCAGGATGATCGCGTCGACCGATCCGTCCGGCTTGGTGACCGTGCCGACCACGCGGTAGCGCTTCGGGTCGCTCTTGCGGGCGGCGGCGACCTCCTCGGGCGTGCCGGCCAGAGGCTCGCCCGTGGTCACGTCGATGGTGACCTCGGTGACCCGCTCGGCGAACAGCGCCTGCAGCTCTTCCTGCGAGCGCGCGTCGCCCGGTTGGATCAGGCCGGCGGCCATCATCACGTTCTTCTGCCGGTCGAACTCGGCTGCGGCCTTCTGCGTCGGTTCGAGCGCATTCGCCAGAAAGGCGAGCACGGTGCTCATCACGACGCAGATCGCGACCGCGAACATCATGGTGTAGCTGTTGCTGTTGGTGTTCATGCGCGGCGAAGCCTCCGCTTGATGTTGGCCTGCACGACGAAGTAGTCGATGGTCGGGGCGAAGGCGTTCAGCAGCAGCACCGCCAGCATCGTGCCTTCCGGGTAGGCGGGATTGATCGTGCGCACCAGCACCGTGATGAAACCGATCAGGATGCCGTAGACCCACTTGCCGGAGTTGGTTTCGGGCGAGCTCACCGGGTCGGTCGCCATGAAGACGATGCCGAACAGGAAACCGCCGCACAGTAGGTGCAGGTAACCGAGGTCCATCGAACCGACGTGGTCCATGCCCACCGCCGTGAACACAGGTGGCAACGCGTAGGCCGCGGCCAGAAGACCGAGCACGCCGCCCAGCATCGTGCGCCAACTGGCGACACCCGCGACCAGCAGGATCAAGGCACCGATCAGGACACACAGCTTCGACATCTCGCCGGCGCTGCCGGGGATGTTGCCGAAGAACAGGTTGGCGGTCGAATAGGCGCCGTCGGCAAAGCCCTGCAGCGCCTCACGGCCGTCGAGCAGCGCCCCGTCCGGAGTGACGGTGGCGGCCTTGGCGACCGCCAAAGGCGTCGGTTGCGAGAAGCCGTCGATCAAGCTGCCCGGCACGCCGCTCGGCGAATCGTTGCCGGCGACCCAGACGGTATCACCCGACATCTGCGCCGCGAACGCGAAGAACAGGAACGCGCGCACCAGCATCGCCGGGTTGAAGATGTTCATGCCGGTGCCGCCGAACACCTCCTTGCCGAGCACGACCGCGAACGCGACCCCGATCGCCAACTGCCACAACGGCACCGACGGCGGCACGATCAGCGCGATCAGCATGCCGGAGACGAGGTAACCCTCGCTGACCTCTTCCTTGCGGATGACGCTGAACATCATCTCGATGCCGAGGCCGACGCCGTAGCTGACCAGCAGGAGCGGCAGCATGCGCTGCAGGCCGAACACGATCGTCGCGAACGCCGAGACGCCGCCGTCGCCGGTCAGCTCGGGCGCACCGAGCAGCGCCTGCAGCCAGCCCGCCTGGTAGTCGGCAGCCACGAGCTTGCCACTCGCGATCATCGCCTCGATGGCGCGGAAGTGCTGCGCGCCGGTGTTCCAGATCGCCCACAAGAGACACGGCACCATCGCGAGGATGACCGTGTTCATCACGCGCTTCAGGTCGACGTAGTCGCGGCAGTGCACGCGCTGACCGCCGGCGCGGTGGTCGGGCGCGAACAGGAACGTCTCGAACGCGTCGAACAGCGGCCACAGCTTGTGGAACCGGCTGTCCTTGGCGTGGTACAGCTTGCGCTGCTTCTCTACCAGGTTGCGTAGGAACTGCACGGATCAGCCTTCCTTCTCATAGAGGTCGAGTCCCTGGCGGACGATCTCGCCGACGTCGATCTTGCACGGATCGGCAAAGGTGCACAGCGCGACGTCCTCTTCGGTCACCTCGAGCAGGCCGAGCTTGAGGGCCTCTTCGAGGTCGTTCGCCTGGATCGCACGCACCAGAAACGTCGGCAGGATGTCGAGCGGCATCACGCTCTCCCACGTGCCGATGTTGACGATCGGCCGATGGCCACCGTTGAGCCGCGCGTCGACCTCGTATTCCCGCTTGCGCAAGCCGAAGTTGACGCTGCGGTGGTTGCTGAGCTTGCCGAACTGCGGCACCGCCCAGCCGAACAGGTCGCGCTTGCCGGTGCCTTCCGGGATGATCGTCACCGTCTTGTTGGTGAAGCCGAGGAATCCGGTCGGCTCGATCGCGCGACCGTCGAGCACGGTGCCGTTGATCACGCGCACGTCGCCGGCCGGCGCGGTGCCGCCGCAC
>DRKG01000223.1 GCA_011051855.1 bacterium
AGAGTCGGTGCCGTGTAGCTCGCTTCGAGCACGCGTTTGGGCAGCCCGTCGTGCAGGAAGGTGAGGTCGAGGTCGCAGTGCACGTGCTCGCCGTAGCGCACCACCAGCCGGTTGTCGGCGGTGAAGGTGCCGAGCTCGATGGCCTCACAGCACTCGTCGGCACAGACCTGCAGCAGCCGTTCGAGCTTGTCGGGCGGCACCGCCAGCACCATGCGTTCCTGCGCCTCGCTGATCCAGATCTCCCACGGCTGCAGGCCTTGGTACTTGAGCGGGGCGCGCTCAAGCTGCACGACCGCTCCGAGCCCTTCGGCCATCTCGCCGATCGCCGAGCTGAAGCCGCCGGCACCGCAGTCGGTGATCGCCGAGAACAGGTCCTCGTCGGCGCACGCCATCACCGCGTCCATCACCTTGCGTTCGGTGATCGGATCGCCGATCTGCACCGCGCCCGAACTGAGCGTTTCGCTCTCGGTGTGCAGTTCGAGCGAACTGAAGGTCGCGCCGTGGATGCCGTCGCGACCGGTGCGGCCGCCGAGGGCGACGATGCGATCCCCGGGGCGGGCGCGCTTGTGGGCGCGCGCGGTCGGGAGGATGCCGACGTTGCCGACGTAGACCAGCGGGTTGCCGACGAAGTCCTCGTCGAAGTGCACGCTGCCGTTGACCGTCGGAATGCCCATCGGATTGCCGTAGTCGCGCACGCCGGCGACCACGCCCTTCATCACCGTCAGCGGGTGCAGCGAACCGCGCGGCAGATCCGTCTGGTCGAGGTCCGGCGGCGCGAAGCAGAACACGTCGGTGTTGGCGATCGGGCGCGCCCCCAGGCCGGTGCCGAGCACGTCGCGGATCACGCCGCCGACACCGGTGCCGGCGCCGCCGAACGGTTCGATCGCCGACGGGCGGTTGTGGGTCTCGACCTTGATGCACACCGAGTCGGTGTCGTCGAACTTGATGATGCCGGCGTTGTCGACGAACACGCTGACGCAGAAGTCGCGGGCGAGCATGTGGGTGACGTTGGCGATGGTGGACTTCAGCAGGTTGTCGATCGTGCGTCCCTCGAAACGCACCGTGCCGGTCAACGTCTTGTGCTTGCAGTGCTCGCTCCAGGTCTGCGCGAGCGTTTCGAGTTCGAGGCGCGTCGGGGCGCGGTCGAGGCCTGCGAAGTGCTCCTGGATGGTGCGCATTTCGTGGGCGTCGAGCGCGAGCCCGCCATCCTGCGAGAGCGCGACCAGTGCGGCTTCGTCGAGTCCCGCGAGCGCGACGTGGTGCACGCTGGTGTCGGGTGGCGGCGATTCCCCCGGCAGGCCTTCGGGGAGCGCGTCGACCAGGATCTGTTGCACGGTGTCGTTGGCGAGGTCGCGCTTCGCGATCCGCAGCAGTTCGTCGGCGGCGATGTCGCCGTGCACGTCGAAGGTTCGGTAGGTGCCGGCCGCGACCACCGGCAGGGCCATGTCCTTCAGCGCCTTCTGCACCGAGTGCGCGACCGGATCGGTGACGCCGGGTTTCGGCACGATGGTCAAGGTGTGCGCACCGGCGACCGCGGGCACCGCCTCGCCCGGCGCGTGCACCGCGAACTCCTCGATCACCGGATCGGCGAGCACCGACCTGGCGAACTCGGTGACCTGCTCGCGGCTCAGCTCGGCGCCGAGCAACACGCCGCGGCGCGCGCGCACCGATTGCACGCCGGCGAGGCCGGCCGCCGCGAGCGAGCGTCGGGCCGCGTCACCAGAGGGGTCCTGCTCGCCGGCTCGCGTCAGAACGTCGATTCGCCACGCCTGCATGTGCGGGCCACGATGCCGACCGGGCCGAGGCGAAGCAAGCGCGGGGCAGAAGCGGTATCATCGCCGGTTCCTGCCCCAGACGTTTCCGGAGTCCGCATGCCCGACGTATCCGTCGTTTCTCGTCTGTGCTCCGCGATCGT
Source organism: bacterium (assembly GCA_011051855.1). Lineage (GTDB taxonomy): Bacteria > Planctomycetota > UBA1135 > UBA1135 > UBA2386. The sequence continues at coordinate 1,916 of DRKG01000223.1, forward strand.
GCTCGTGCAGGGCTATGGACAGGGCTGCCTGCTGTAGCCATCACCGGGATCCGGCCCCCGGTGCCGCAACTCTCGGCGGTCAGTAGCTCTCGTCGCTGCTGGGGAACGTGCCGTTGCGCACGTCGTCGCAGTAGCCGGAGATCGCGCCCGCGATCTCGTCGGCGAGTTCGCGGTAGCGCCGCACGAAGCGCGGCCGGAAGCGCGTGAACATGCCGAGCATGTCGTGGGTGACGAGGATCTGGCCGTCGGTGTGCGGGCCGGCGCCGATACCGATGATCGGGACCGACGTCGCCTCGGCCATGCGCCGGCCGAGGTCGGCCGGCACCTTCTCGAGCACGATCGCGAACGCGCCGGCCTGTTCGAGCGCTTTGGCGTCGTCGATCAGGGTCGCCTGTTCGGCCGCGCCGGTGCCCCGGGTCTTGTAGGTGCCGAACTGGTTGATGCTCTGCGGCGTCAGGCCGAGGTGTCCCATCACCGGGATGCCGGCCTGGACCAGCTTTTCGACCGTCGGCACGAACGCGCGGCCGCCCTCGAGTTTGACCGCCTCGGCGTGGCCTTCCTTGAGCATGCGGCCGGCGTTGCGCAGTGCGTCGGTGACCGAGACCTGGTAGCTCAGGAACGGCAGGTCGCCGACGACCAGTGCTCGGTTCGCCCCGCGGCGGACCAACTCGCAGTGGTAGACCATCTGGTCCATCGTCACCGGCACGGTGGTATCGCGGCCCTGCATGACGGTGGCGACCGAATCACCTACCAACAGCACGTCGACGCCGGCCTGGTCGAGCAGGCTCGCGAACAGGTGGTCGTAGGCGGTCAGCGCCGCGATGCGTTCCCCGTTCGCCTTGCGTTCGCGCAGCGTCTGGGTCGTGACCTTGCCCTTGCCGGCACCCTTGGCGGCCATGGCTACCAGTCTCCGAAGGTATCGGAATCGTCGGGTGGCGGCGGTGGTGGGGGAGCGCCGGGAGTGCCGTCGAGGCCCGGCGGCGGCGGCGGTTTGTAGTCGTCGTCCCGCACCCGTGGTCCGCGGCGCTTGGGTTTGCCCTTGCCTTCGACGATGCTGCCGAAGGTCGGCACACGCTTGGGGTCGAGTTCGACGTCGAAGGCCGACAGGTCGAGGTTGACCGGCTCGATCACTTCGACCTTGCCGCGCCGGTCGCGGTGGCGTGGCACCACGTCGACATCCCG
>DRKG01000224.1 GCA_011051855.1 bacterium
AGCGGTCGGGGCCACAGGCGGCCGCGCAGCACCAGCGCCGCCAACGGCGCCAGCAACAACGCCTCCGGACGCAAGAACTCGATCATGCCTGCCCCCGCCGCAGGACCCACCAATCCGCCAACACCACCAGGACCAGCAGCACGGCCAGCAGCCGGCGCATCGGCGCCGGATCGAGCCGCTCGGCCGCAGCCCGGGTCGACAATGCGCGCGGCGCGCGGTCGAAGCGCCGCACACCGCGCAGATCACTCTCGCGCTGGTCGACGAAGCGCACCGCGACCTCGGCCAGTTGCTCGCCGTTCGCCGCACGCACCGAGTAGATGCCGGGGGAACGCACGACCTGCGCCAACTCGCCGGTGCGGGCCTCGGCGAGAACCGCGTCGTCGGGCCCGACGAGGAGCAAGGGCTCGCCGCGGGCGCGGTAGACCAGTTCGTCGCCGACGCGCAGATGGTGCGCGCGACAACCCGGCACGTTCGGGCGGGCCAGCTCCAACAGGTTCGCGAACAGAATCGGCCAGTCGGGCGCGCGCACCAGATTGCCCCGGCTCGGGTCGAGGTCGAACCGCAGCCGCCGCCCCCGTGCGGTGACCTGTTCGGCGAGCAAGACCTGAGCGCCCTTGGCCACCAGCACGCGGCCGTCGATCGCACCGCCGCCCGCCTGCCAAGCAACGCCATCGAAGGTCGCCCCGGCGAGCAGCGGGTGGGAACGGTCGACGACGAACGGGGCCGTGTGGCCGCGCACGGCTCCCGGGCTCGCGGCGAACACGACCTCGATCTGGTCGCGCGCCGGCGACTGCGCCCGCTCGCGCAACACGACCTGTGCCTTCGCCGGATCCGGCTCGTCGCGCCACCCGGACAGCGCGGCGAACACCCGGTGCAACTGCAGGGCCTCCCGCCGCGCCGTCGGCAGCCGGTCACACACGGCGACGGTCCGCGGCGGCTCCGGCAGCAACCAGGCGACGTCGTCGACCGCGAGCGCATCGGGCGGCAATGCCACCCGCACCCGCTCGGCGCCCCGCGGCAGCGGCAACTCCAAGCGGCGCTCGCCACCGCCCGCAGGCAACGACAGCGGCGTGCGCGCGACCTCGCGCCCGTCGACGGACACGGCCAGTTCGCCGCGTGCGACTTCGCCGTAGCCCACCACACGGACCTGCAGTCGATCGGCAGCCTCGCCCGGCAAGCGCTGCAACGCAGTGATCGCGGCGTTGCCGGCCGCCACGCCACAACCGATCGCGCGCAGGTCTTCGCCCGGATCCGCGAGCTCACGGTCGGTCAACACGACGATCTCGCCGTGGCTACCGGCGAGGTCGCGCGCCAGGTCGATCGCCGGCTGCAGCGCGTGTGCCGTCGCGTTCGGCTGCCAGTTCGCGGCGAACGCACGCAGCCCGTCGGGCCGCGCCCGCGGCCCGAGCGCGACCTCGGCGACGGTCCCGCTGCGCACCACCGTGACCTCGTCGGCGACCCCGAGCCCGTCGGCGATCGCGCCCAGTTCGGTGGCGGCGACCGCACGCGTGCCGTTCGCCCCCATCGACGCCGAATCGTCAACGAGCACGACCACGTGCCGCGGCAGCAAGTCGCCGAACGTGAAGCCCGAGAGCCACAGGCTCAACAACAGAGCCGCCAGCAGTTCCAGCCAGAATGACGGAGAGCGCACGAGCGACGCCCGTCGGCGCCCGCCGTCACTCGCGACCGGCGTCGCCGGGAACAAGAACGCTCCGGCCACTCGTCGCTCCGCCAGCCGCCGCCGGAACAGGTGCAGCGCAACGATCGCGGGCACGGCCAACAGCGCCAGCAACCCGAATGGCGCGGCGAAGGTCATGCCGGTTCGACCACCCCCGCTGGCAACAGGTCGCGGACACACATCACCGGCAGGGCATCGGCGGTAACGGCCGCAAACACGCCGCCGGATCCGTGCACCAGCGAACGCAAACCATCGCACAGGCGCGCGAGGCGCTGGGCGTAGATCGCCAGCGCCGCGCGGTCGAGCCGGGTTTCGATCCTGGTGCCGTCCTCGCAATCGACCAGGGTCACCGGTCCAGAGCCAACCGGTTCACGCTCCGTTGCGTCGAGCAGGTGCAGACAGACCAGCCGCGCGGCGTTGCCGGTCAGCCGCGCGAGCAACGCGGCCGGGCCTTCGCGCCACAGCGCGTCGGTCACCAGCACGCGCACGCTGCCGGCGTGCAACGCCGCGGCAGGTGGCGACGGAGCCGCCGGCCCGCGACCGGCCAGCTCTTCGGCAGTGATCTCGCCACCGCCGAGTGCGAGCACGCGCGATCGCGCGCCGTCGGCGCGCGCCCAGCCGCACAGCGCCTGCACCAGGGCACGCAGCGCAGCCAACTTGCGCCCGGTCACGGCCATCGACGGCGAATCGTCGACCAGCACCTCGACCAGCGGGGCGACTTCGGCCTCGTGCAAGCGCACGCGCAGTTGGTCGCTGCGCGCGTAGCCCGACCAGTCGACGTGGCGCAGATCGTCGCCGGGCGCATAGTCGCGGAAGTCGTGGAACTCGAGCGAACTGCCGGGCCCAAAGCCGCGCCGCGCACCGATGCGTCCCCGGTGCCGACGACGACCGAGTTGCAGGCGCCAGGCGGCGCAGACCTCGGCCAAGTCGCACGCTGCCGGCGGCTCGCCGCTCGCACGGGTGTCGTCAGGCATCGTCGCTCGCGCTGGTCGGCTTGGGCCCGGCGCGGGAGCGGTTGCGACGCGATGCCGCCGACACCTCGCGCAGCCCGCGCACGAACGCCGGCAACTGCGGCAGCAACGCGAGCCCGATCACCGCATACACGGTAGGGAACAACTCCGTCTTGTCCTGCCCGGCGAACTCGGCAATCGTCCAGAACGGGTTCATCACGTGGCCCAGATGCCATTCGTCGGGCCCGCCACGCACGATCGCGTCGACCAGCAGCGGAGCGACGCAGAACAGGAACAACATCGCCGGCAGCAGGACGCGCGCGGCCTGACTGCCACGCACGTTCTCGGGCAGACGCGCGCGCAGCCACCGCAACAGGCCCAGGTAGACCCACACGTAGGCCATCGTCATCGCGCCCACACGCGGCAGCACCGCCGCCGGGTGCCATCGCCGCACGCTCGCCAGCGGCCAGAACGCCACCGCGATCGCAACCAACAACACGTGGAACAGCAGCAGGCAGAGGGCGCCGCGGTCGCGCCCGGGCAACAGCGGCGCGAGCAACAACGCGCGCCAACCGGCCTTGGGCACGTGGGCGTCGACGCGCGGCGACATGCGCCCCTGCTCGGTGACCATGAACACGCCGAACACGATGCTGACGAGCAACAGGCCGAAGGTCAGGATCGGAAACGCGCCATCCCGATGACGCGGCTCCACGAATGCCAGCAGCCAGCCGTAGGCGAGCACCGGCAGCACGAACAAGAGCACCCGGAACGCACTCGAACGGTTCTCGAACGCGTGCAGCAGGAAGCTGCGCGCGGCCAACCACGACAGCGCCGTCGACAGCAGCGCCAACAGCAACACGGCGGACACCACCGCCGAGAAGCTGCCCGAGCGGACCAGCGCGCCGAGCATCGCCTCGAAACCGCCGGACACGACCGCGCTGATCATGCCGAACGTGCCGATGCCCAGACCGAAGGCGGTGCCGAGGTTGGCGATCGGCTGCAGCGCCGGCACCACTCCCTGCGCCGCCGACGACACCGCGAGCGCCGTCGCCGTCACGCACAGGATCAGCGCCATCAACAGGCTCAGCCCGATCGTGACCACGTCGACCCCGCGCAACAGGTAGCTGGTGGCGAGCAGCGGCGACAGGATCGACACGTAGAGCACGAACTGCACCATCGCCGCCTGTAGCTTGCCGGACAGCACCCGACTCGGGCTCAGCCTGGTCAACAGGAGCTGCTCGACGATGCCGCCCTTCAGCTCGGTGCGCATCGAGTTGTAGGCCTGCATCGGCACCACGAACAAGACCAGCGGGATCAAGGTCGCAAAGCCGGCGCGGAACGCGTTGCGGCCGGTGCCGCCGAACGAGTACTCCTCCGAAACCACCGCCGCGATCACCACGCTGATCGCCAACGCGATCAGGATCGTCAGCGGGAACACGCGCCCCTTGATCGCCTGCTGCACCTCGCGCACCAGGATCGGATTCAGGTGGTCGGACCAGCGCGACCAACGATCGGCACTTCGCTCGCCAGCAGGCGGCACGGACTCGACAGCGGTCACTGCAACCTCCCGCGGGTGGTCTTCAGGAAGATGTCTTCGAGGTCGGCCTCGGCGCGCGCGAACTCGACGATCGGCAATCCGGCCGCAACCGCACGGACGAGCAGATCCGCCAGCTCCCGGTCGTCGCCGGTGAACGCGAAGCGCACCCGTGCGCCGTCGACCACCGCTTCGGACACGTGCGGCTGCACCACCAAGAAGCGTTCGAGCGCCTCGACGTCGCCGAGCGTGCGCACGACCACGGCCTGCTCGAGTTCGTTGTCGCGGTGGATGTCGGCGATCGAGCCGGCGACGACCCGCCGCCCCTTCTCGATCACGACCACCGAATCGCACATCTCGCCGAGTTCGGGCAGGATGTGCGAGCTGATCAGGATGCCCTTGCCGGCGGCCGCGAGTTCCTTCAGCAGGGCGCGGAACTCGATGCGCGCCCGCGGGTCGAGCCCCGCCGCCGGTTCGTCGAGGATCAGCAACTGCGGATCGTGCAGCAGCGTCTTGGCGAGGTGCAGGCGCTGCCCCATACCCTTGGACAACCCGGTCGCCGGCCGGTCCGCAAAGCTGTCGAGGCCGCAGAACGCCGCCACCTTGCGCACCGTGCGCCGCCGCTCGCTGCCGCGCAAACCCGAGGCGCGCGCGAAGAAGTCGAGGTACTGCACCACGTCGAGGCCGGGGTAAGGATGGAACTGATCGGCCATGTAGCCGATCTGCCGGCGGGCGAGGCGCGGCTCGACCAGCACCGAGACCCCGTTGACGGTCACGTCGCCGCCGTCGGGCACGTCGAGCGTCGCGGCGATGCGCATCGTCGTGGTCTTGCCCGCACCGTTGGGGCCGACGAAGCCGGTGATCTGGCCGCGCTGCATCGTGAACGACAGGTCGCGCACCGCGTGCACGTTCCCGTAGCGGCGGTCGAGGTTCCGGACCTCGAGCAGTGCCGTTTCCATCGCGGTCTCCTTCATCGCACGAAGTCCTGGCTGTGCATGCGACCGAAGACGTAGTGGGCGCTGGCGTCGTAGGCGACGTCGAGGCCGTGCTCGTCGATCCACGGTGCTGCGCGCACGGCGGTCGCGTAGCTGCCCGGCGCTCCCCATTCCGACATCACCGCTGGCATCTGCCGGTCCCGCGGACCGACGTCGGTGCTCAGCACGACCTTGCGCGACCGTTCCCGCAGTTCCCGGAACAGCTCCTCACCGACCGCTGCCTCGACACGGTTGAGCTGCAGCGCCGCGTTCCCCGCCGACCGACCTACCCAGTAATCACCGTCGAGGTCGCGCAGCACGATCCTGCCGACCGGCTCGATGCCGCCATCGGGCAGCACTTCGAGTTCGTCGCCGACACGCCGCACGGTCAGACGCGCGCGCACCGTGCCCTGCTGCAGCGAGACCAACGGCGTGACCGTGCGCGACGGCAGCACCGCACCGTCGAGGCGTTCGCGATCGCCATCCCATTGCCAACGATCGGTGGCGGAGCGCGACAGCGAGGCCGCCCGCAGCGACAGCAGTAGGCTGTCCTTTGAGATCGCGAGGTCGGAGGGCGCCAGCCCCGCGAACAACGTGCGCGCGCTGACGGTGGCCGCCTCGTGCCGCACCTGATCGAGCACCGTGCAACTGGTGACGACGCCGCGCACGCCGAAGCCGTCGTGCAAGATGCCGTAGGCGAGGATGCACAGGGTGGTGCCGAAGCCGAGCACCGGCACCGTCACCAACGACAGCAGCGGCTGTCGGCGTCGCCGCAACACGAGGAAGTTGACCGGCCCGACCAGGATCGCGAACAGCAGGATGACCAGCACGAACACCGTCACCGGCGCGCGCCCCAGCCCGGCGATCTCCTGCTCCTGGAACAGGTCATACGCCGCCGGCAGCAGCGCATCGTCGAGCGGCGGCAGCGCGGCGACGCGCGCGCGCATCGCGCCGAGGTCCTGACCGAGCGGCGGGATCGCGACCAAGTGGCCGAAGCCGTGTCCGGCGTGGCCACTGGCGGCGATTCCGGAATCGAGGCGCACCATGCGTTCTTGCAGGGGGCCGGCAGGCAGGCGATCCGCCCCGGCGACGATCACCACGCCCCCCGCAAACGCGTAGCGACGCAGCGCCTCCTGCCGCTCGCCGTCGAGCGGCGTGACGCCGTCGACCATCACCGCCGGGAACGCCGTCAACTGCCGCCAGTCGCGCGGCACATCCTCCGAACGCAGAGGCAGTGGAGCGATGGCGATGCCGGACGGGTTCGGCATCGCTTCGATCACCGCCGTGCCCGGCGCTATGGTGCCGCTGCGGTCGGACACCAGCGGCACCACGCTGCGGTCGTAACCGACACCGACGGAGCGCACGTCGCCGTCGACGGCGATCTGGCAGCGGGCGCCGGTCGGCGGCACGTGCACCGGCAGAAAGAACCGCTGCGTACCCGGTTCGAGCACCAGCGTGCGCGACGAGCCGACGCCCACCCGACGGCTCCAGCTTTCGGTCGTGACCTCCACCTGGTGGGGGTGCTGGTCATGGTTGGTCAGTTCGACGCGCGCGAAACCGAGGCCGATGCCGAACTGCACTCCCCCCGACAGCAGCACGCGCGCCGTCACGATGCCCCGGCCTTCGCGATCGCTGTGGGTGATCGTCGCCTCCTGCGCACGCGGGTGCGCAAGCAGCATCAGTCCGGCGAGCAGGCCGAGCCGCTTCAACGCACCTCTCCGGGCAGTTCCCGCGCCACGGCGGGCACCTCGCCGAGCAGGCGTTCGACGACGCCGCGCGCGGTCTCACCGGCCACCACGGCACTGTGCTGGAGCACCAGACGATGGGCCATCGCCGGCACCGCCACCCGCTCGACATCCTGGAAGTCGACGTTCGGTCGACCGGCGAGCAACGCGGCGGCGCGGGCGGCTTCCGCGATGGCGATCGCAGCGCGCGGCGAGGCTCCGTGGCGCACCCGTTCGCGCAAGCCGTCAGCGTGAGTCGCCGCAACCAGCCGCGCGACGTAGTCCGCGACCGCCGTCGGCAGGAACACCTCGTCGACCAGGGTGAACAGCTCGTCGAGTTCGCCGGGACCGAGCACCGGAGACACCGCCGGGGGCTGCCCGCGCCGGCGACTCGTCAGAATGTCCGTCATCGTCGCGGCGTCGAGCGCGGGCACTTCGACCTTGAACAAGAAGCGGTCGAGCTGCGCCTCGGGCAACGGATAGGTGCCTTCGAGTTCGATCGGATTCTGCGTCGCCAACACAAAGAACGGCCGCGGCAGCGCGTGGGTCTCACCGAGCACCGTCACCGCATGTTCCTGCATGCCCTCGAGCAGTGCCGACTGCGTCTTCGGCGAACTGCGGTTGATCTCGTCGGCGAGCACCACGTTCGCGAACAACGGCCCCGGCCGGAACACCAGTCGCCGTTCACCGTCC
>DRKG01000225.1 GCA_011051855.1 bacterium
TGATCGGCCTGAGCAGCACGCAGGCTGGCGGAGTGCCGCTGCCGCTGGATCTCGACCCGATCTTCGGCACGCAGGGCTGCAAGCTCTACGTCAGTGTCGACGTGTCGGCGTTCGCGGTCACCTCCGCGCAGGCTCCAGCGACACTGAGTGCTTCGTTCCCGATCCTGCCCGATTGGTCGGGCAACTCACTGCTGCTGCAACACGTGACCCTCGAGCCCGTGGCCGGCGGACTGTCGGCTTCCAACGCGGTCGCAGTGCAGTTCGGTTTCTGAGCGAGCACTGGCGCAGGCGCCGCGGGGTCACCCGAGCTCGAACGCACTGCGGTAGTGCGCGTTCTGCTGCAGGTGTTCGATCAGCGCCAGCAGTGCCGGGTCGTTGGCGAGTGTCGCGCTGTCGCCGACGACCGTCAGGTGGCGGCGCGCGCGCGTCAAGGCGACGTTCAGTCGCCGCAGTTCGGCGAGGAAGCCGACTTCGCCGGCGTCGTTGCTGCGCACCAGGGACACGACGACGGCCTCCTTCTCGCGGCCCTGGAGGGCGTCGACGGTGCCGATCTCGAGTCTCGGTTGCGGCAGTCGTTCGCGCAGGTGTTGTGCTTGGGCATGGTAGGGCGTGAGCACCGCGATGGCGTCGGCGGGCACGCCGGCAGCCAGGAGGTCGGTGACGATGCGCGCACACAGGGCGGCTTCGCCCTCGTTGTGTTTGGAGTGTTCGTCGGCGGCGACGGTCTCCTCGTGGCCGCAGCCGGCGGTGTCGACGAAGCACAGCGGCTCGGCGGTCCACTCGGTGGTCGCGACGTCGGGCAGGTCGGCCAAGAGGTGCGAACGCACGCTGTCGCCGGCGACCAGGCGGCCGTCGTAGAACGTCCGTGACGGCCACGCCATGACCCGTTCGTGCATGCGGTACTGGTGCGTGAGCATGCGCGCCGTGCCGGAGGTCGTGGGGCTCTCGCGCAGGCGTTCGAACAGGGTGCGCGCGAGGCCTTCGCGGGCGGCCGTGGGCGACAGGATCGTCGGCGGCAACTGGTGGTGGTCGCCGGCCAGGACGCAGCGATCGGCGTGTTCGAGCGGGATCCAGCAGGCCGCTTCGAGCGCCTGCGCGGCCTCGTCGACGATGACCCGATCGAAGGCGCGTTCGCCGAGCGCTGCGTCGGCAGCACCCGTGGTGGTCGCGAGCACGACCTCGGCGCCGTCGACCAGCCCGCGGGTGATCGCGAGCTCCAACTGCCGTCGCTCCGCCCGCAGTCGGCGCACCTGGTCGCGGGCGATCGCGCGGTCGCGGCGGTTCTGCGCCCGGTGCATCTGCCGCAGTGCCTGATCGAGTTCGCGCTTGGCGGAGCGCAGGACCTTCTGGTCGGGGGATGCCGCGACCTGCTGCGCGAGCGAGAGATCGCGCACATCCGCGTGCACGCGTGCCGGATGGCCGAGGCGCACGACCCGCAGGCCGGCGCCAGCCAGCCGTTCGGCCAGGTTGTCGACGGCGACGTTGGATGGCGCGCACGCCAGCAGCCGTTCCCCGGCGGCGACGGCCTGGCGGCAGAGTTCGACCAGCGCGGTCGTCTTGCCGGTGCCGGGCGGCCCGTGGATCAAGGCCACCGGATCGGCGGCGAGGGCGAACGCGACCGCTGCGCGTTGGCTCGTGTCGAGACGATCGTCGAACCAGCGGTCGGGCTCCTTCGGCGTGATCGGGGGATGGCTGCGGTGGCCGAACAGCACGTCGAGGAACCGGCTGCGCTCGCCGTCGGCCTCGGCGGCGAGGCGGGCGAGCGCCGCGTCGAGTCGTCGGTAGGTCACGTCGCTCGCGCGGCGGTCGACACGCAACAAAGGCGGCAGGTCGGCATCGTCGTCGTCGAGCGCGACGACTACGCGGTCGCGCGCCGCTCGCACGATCACGGCGTCGTGGGCGTGGGCGTCGTTGCGCGCGGCGCGCAGCGCGACGATGTCACCGGGGCCGAGTCGGTGCGCCGGCAGATCACCGCCGCGCGACGGGCGCAACACCGCGTGCAGCCGGCCGCCGAATCCCGGTTCGAGGTCATCGACGGTGAGGCGCAGTAGGGTCGTGCCGCGCGCGACCAGCTCGGCATCGGAGCACTGCGCGAGCAAGCGCTCCCCCTCGGCGATCTCGGCGTCGCGTTCGCTGCGCAGCAACCGACGGTGGTGGGCCGCGAACGCTGCGCGATCGAGGCCCGTCATTCGATCGTGATCGTCAGCGGTTCGTCGTCGGGCTCGAGCTGGAAGCTGGCCGAGCGCTTCTTGCCGGCCCGAAAGCGCACTTCGTAGGTCATGCCGGGCAGGCTGAGCCACGCGCACTCGAAGGAGCCGTCGGCGCCGGTCTTGACGCCGTCGATCCAGCCCCAGTTCAGGCTGCCGGCGATCGATTCGAGCGCCCGGTTGCGGTTGCCGCTGCTGTGCCAGGTCGAGCTGTGGCAATCGAGGGCCGCGTTCGCGACCGCCTTGCCCCGGCCGTCGACGACCTTGCCGCGCACCATCGGCATGGCCGACAACTGTAGTTCGAGCTTGTCCGGCGCATCCACCTCGATCGCGCGATAGACCATGCCCGTGCGGTTGCGGGCGAACAGGAACCAATGACCCGGCTGCAGCAGCACGGCCGCGCGCCCCGCGCTGTCGGTGCGCGTGGTCGGGGTCCACGCGTCGCAGTCGTAGTCGCCGCCTCGCCGCTTGCTGAGTAACAGCACCTCGGTGTCGTTGGCGGGGGCGCCGTGCTCGTCGAGGAACTGCAACTGCGTCACTGCCAGCGTGCGCAGATCGAGCCGCCA
>DRKG01000226.1 GCA_011051855.1 bacterium
AGGCCGTCGAGCTGCATCTCGGCCAAGCGCCGCCGGGTCTCGATCGCGTCGGGATTCTGCAACTGCGCGCCGCGGTAGCGGGCGAGCCGGTTCTGCAGGCGTTTCATCTCGGCGATCCGGCTCTCGACCAGGTCGATCATCGGCCGCACCTTCTTGCCCTGCAGGTTGAGCTCCTCGATCAGGGCCACGGCCTTGCGCCGGCGCGAGAAGATCCGCCGCTTGAGCACGCGCTGCTGCGCCGCCGAGGCCTTGCCCTCGAACAGGATCGCGAAGTCCTGGCGCGCCGCGTCGTAGATGCGCTGCAGGGTCTGGATGTTGCCCGGCAGACGGTCCGACAAGTCGGCCTTGCCGACTTCGGGGTCCTGCTGGTTGACCTTCAACGTGCGGTCGAACGCGAGTTCCCCGCGCAGCACGTCCTCGAGGATCTCGATCGCGTTCTTCATGCCGAAGCCCGACGACAGCACCTCCTTGCGGAACTGCTTGCGCGTCAGCTCGATCTTGCGCGCCAGCGAGATCTCCTCTTCGCGCGTCAGCAGCGGGATCTCCCCCATCTGCGTCAGATACATGCGCACCGGGTCGTCGATCTTCTCGGTGATGTCGACGACCGGGGCCGCCAGTTCGGCCTCGCTCGGCTCCGCGATCTCGACACCGGGCGTCAGGTCGACGTCCTCACCATCGTCGAGCACGTCGTTCTTGCGCGCCTTCTTCTTGCCGGTCTGGGCCTTCTCGTCCTCGACGACCTCGAGGCCGGCATCCTCGATCAGCGCAATGGCCCCCTCGATGTGCTCGGGCGACGTCATGTCATCGGGGAGCACGCTGTTCAGTTGGGCGAGCGTGACGGACCCGACCTTGCGTTGGGCCTTGATCAAGCTCTTGATCTTCTTGTCGAAGTCGTTCTTGGCGGACATGGGTTGGAGCCTTTGGCTGGGCTTGGGGGTTGGGGTGCGGTAGCTGGGGTAGTGCTTGGTGTTGGTGGATCCGTGTGGGGCCCGGTTCAAGATCCGGTGGCCCCGGGGTCGGCGAGATCGCCCGCCCGGGGACGTTCCCGGCGCAGGTCTTCGAGCATCTGTCGCTGCAGATCGGCGGCGAGTTCCTGGTCGCCGCCCGCGATCGCCTGCCGCAGCCGTTCGCGCAGCGCGCGCCGCCGGGCTTCGCCCTGGCGCCGCCGCCGCCCGGCGACGATGCCGTGCAACACCACGTCGGCTTCCTTCATCTTGTCGGCGCGCTCCTGGGCGGCCGCCAGCAGGGCCTGCAGCCGCGGCTGCTCGGCCGCGCGCGCGAACAGGTAACGGAACAGATCCGCCCCCGAGCTGCGGCCGATCGCGAGCCCCTCGCCGGCCCATTCGAACAAGCGCGCAATCGGCTCGACTTCGAGCGCGAGCGCTTCGACGTCGAGTTCGGCGAGCAGTTCGGGCCGCGCGAGCACGCAGGCGAGCAGCTCGAGTTCGGTGCGCTGCAACAGCGACGGCAGCTCGGCGGATTCGCCCGGCGACGAGGCGGCCTCGTCGGCGGCACCGGCAGCGCTCGCCGCTCTGCGCTGCGGCGCGGTGCGCATCAGCCGTTGCAGTGCCGGGGCCGGCACCGCCAGGTGGCGGGCCATCTCCTCGGTCAAGGCCGCGCGGCGGACCGGTTCCTCGACCTGCCCCAGCAAGACCGCGCACTCGCGCGCCGCCGCCTCGACGTTCACCGCCTGGGTCAGATCGAGCCGTTGCCGCAGCAGCCGGAACCACACCGACATCGCGTCTTGGGCTCCATCGATGGTGTCGGCGAAGCGCGCGCGGCGCTCGACCACGGCCTCCTCGTCCTCGCCGGGGCGGGCGAGCACGACGTCCGCCGGGTCCTTGGCCTCGGCGTCCCCGTCGCCGACCAGCGCGATGCGCACCAAGAGGCGACTGTTGATCAGTTCGCGGTGGGCCCGCTCGGCAGCCTGCCGACCCGCGCGGTCCCCGTCGAACATCAGCACCACGCCGTCGTCGGCGTATCGCTCGACGGTGCGCGCGTGCTCGGCCGTGAATGCGGTGCCGAGCGAGGCGACCGCCCCGCGGAAACCGGCCAGATGGCAGGCGATCACGTCGGTGTAGCCTTCCATCACCACCAGCCGCCGCTCGCCCGCCTGTTTGGCCGCGCGCAACCCGTAGAGCACCCGGCGCTTGCTGAAGAACGGCGATTCGGGCGAGTTCAGGTACTTCGGCGGTTTGTAGTCGCTGCCGGGGCGCGGCTCGCTGCCGGGGGCGCCGGGTACGATGCGGCCTCCGAACGCGACCGTGCGGCCGCGTTCGTCGACGATCGGGAACATCAGGCGGCCGGCGAAGACCTCGCGGCCGTTCTTCAGCAGGCCGGCTTGTTCGAGCACTTCCGGCGGCAGCTTCTGTTCGCGTGCGAAACGCTGCAGCGCCGCGCCATCGTGCGGGTGCACGCCGAGGGTCCACGGCACGATCGCGTCGTCGAGCCCGCGCTGTTGCAGGTAATCCCGCGCGTGGCGGCCCTCGGGGGTCAGCAACGTGCGGTGGAAGAAGTCCGCGACCGCGGCGAGCACCTCGTGCGCGCTGCGGGCCAGCTTTGCCTGCCGCTCGTCGCGGCCCTTCTGGAACACGCCTTCGAGCGAGACCCCGGCACGTTCGGCCAGTTGTTCCATCGCTTCCCGGAACGTCAGTCCGTCGCGCTCCATCAGCCACGTGAACACGTCACCGGTCTTGCCGCAGCCAAAGCATCGGAAGTGCTGTGTTTCGCGGAACACGGTGAACGACGGCGAGTTCTCCGCGTGGAACGGACACAGCGCGACCAGCGTGCGTCCGCGCGGGCGCAACGGCAGGTACTGCTCGATCAAGGCGACGAGGTCATTGCCTTCCTTGATGCGCAGCTTGGCGTCTTCGAATCGATCCATTCGGCGGGGGCCACAGGCGCGCACGGCAGCCTGCGGTAGCTCTCGGTAGTCGCGGTCGGTCAAACCCCGGCCGGCGGCCGGAGCGGGGGAGGAATCTTCGGGAAGGGGGAAGCCGGACCGGCCCCAAGCCCCCCTCAGCCCCACTACCGGAAGGACGCCGGTGCGTGGGGATCGCGCGGGGAGCCGGGCAGACGCCCGTGTGACCGCAAACCTGGGGCAGCCACACTGGATTGGCCCAACCGAACTCGTGCCGCAATCTGCGAACGCCTACCGAGGTTTGGCCGCTGGCAACGGCGCCTCGCAACCGGGATCGATTCTGCTTTACCGGGACGCTGCGGGTTGTGGAACCCAGAAGGGTAGCACGTCCTGGCTACCCGTCAACCGCCAAGCCGACGGATTCGGCGATCCGATCGTCCGATCAATCCGTCGGACCGAAACCGTCCGGCTCGCACCGCTGCCACAACGCGACCAGCTCGTCGACGGTGAGCTGCTCGGCCCGCCGGGCGCCGAGATCTGCGGGCAGCACGGCCGCAGCACCACCGATCTCGGCCACAGCCGCGGCGAAGGTGCGGCGCAAGGTCTTGCGCCGTTGTCCGAACAGCACCCGCACGAACTGCGCGAAGCGCGCCCGCGCTGCGGCGTCAGCGAGCCCCGCGGGGCGGTCTTCGCGCAAGGCGAGGCGCACCACGCTCGACCACACCTTCGGCCGCGGCCGGAACACCTCGGGCGACACGTCGCGCAGCACCTGCACCGTGAACAACGCCTGCAGCAGCCCCGCCAGCCCGCCGTAGGCGCGTTCGCCCGGTGAAGCCGCCAGCCGCTGCGCCAATTCCTTCTGCACCAACCCCACCGCCACGTCGGGCAAGCGGTCGAGTTGGGCGAGTTCGGCGAGCA
>DRKG01000227.1 GCA_011051855.1 bacterium
CCAGGCCGATTGGCGGGAGTTGCGTGCGCACTGGGGCCGTGCCGAACCGGCCGAGCGGGCGGAGCTCGCCGTCCGGGTCAGCGATGCCTTCCTGCGGCTGCCGGTCGAAGAACAGCGCGCGGATCTGCTGGTCGGCGCCGAAGCGACCCTCGCGGCCGGCCGCACCGACCTTGCGCTCGACCTGGTCGAAGGCGCACCGCTGGCGGACCATCCCGACGGCGTGTTGACGGTGCGCATACAGGCGCTCGCGCGCCTCGGGCGCGTCGAAGCGGTCGCGCAACTGGTGCGCGAACAGGCGGAGCGCCGGCCGCGCGCCGTCGCCGAGGCGCTGCGGCGCGAAGAGGGCCGCCTGCTGCCGCTGGCGGCCGCGGCGCTGCGCTCCGGTGCGCCCGCCGCCGGCCGCATCGTGTTCGAGCACCTCGCGAAGCTCGAACCGCCCCTGGCGTACCGGCTGGCCAACCTCGGGCTGTGCCTGCGCCAGCTCGGCGACCTCGCCGACGCCGAACGCACCTACCGGCTCGCGCTGCAGCGGTTCCCGGACGACGCCGCCCTGTGGAACGACTTCGGCCTGTTGCTGCGTGCGCAGGGACGCATCACCGAGGCACTGGAGGCATTCCGTCGCGGGGTCGCGATCGACATGGCCCTGCCGGAGCCGCGCCGCGGCCGGGGGCCGGCGATCACCAACCTGATGCACTGGGAGGCGCTCCACCCGGGCGAGCAACGCGACGATCCGCTGCCTAACGCGCTGTTCTCCCTGCGTCGCCGCGAACGAGCCGTGATGCTCCAACGCCTTTGCCTGGACGTGCAGCTCGACCGGCTGCAGCGCGCGGCCACCAACCGCGGTCGGGCGGTAGCCCCCGATCGCGGCGAACGTTAGCCCGATCTATGCATGAAACAGAGCCCCCGGTGCGCGCAATCCGCGTCCAGGCAAGGAAGGCGACTGCAGAAGCGCAGGCGTGGCCGTAGCCACGCCGAGCATTCTGCCAAGGAGTTCGCGGAGCGAACGGACGCCGCAGGCGGCCGCTCTTCTGCCGCATGGGCGTGGATGGTGCGTGCCGGGGGCTCTGTTTCATGCATAGATCGGGCCAGGACCGACTCCACGAGCGCGCCGACCACCGCCGCGGTTTACCCGCCGCCGCGTTGCGCCAAAGTACTCCAGCGGCCAGAATCGCCGTCCCGGCGGCTGACCCCGCACCCGACCCCGTTCGCTGACGCCATGAAGATCGACAAGTCCCTGCACGACGACTACGCGACCCTGACCCTGAAGGGCGAGTTCGACACGTTCTACTGCCCCGCCTTGATGGAAGAGGTCGAGGACCTGCTCGATCGCGGCATCACCCACCTGATCCTCGACATGCACCTGGTCAAGTTCATCAACTCGACCGCACTCGGCGCGGTGATCAAGGCGCACAAACGCTGCCGCGCCGAGGACGGCGACCTGGTGGTCGCGCGGCCATCGCGATTCGTGCGCGACGTGATGACCAAGGTGGGCATCGACAAGCTGATCCAACTGCACGACGACGAAGCTTCGGCCACCAAGGCGATCATCAAGCACCTCAACCAGCGGGAGCTCGCCGGCGAAGCCCCCGTCGATCAGGAGAAGGTGCTGGTGACGTTCCCGGACGACACCCGGAACCAGATGCTCGGCGGCAAGAAGGTCCTGGTCGGCAAGATCGCGAACGTCGACGGCAGCAAGATGCAGTTCCTGTGGAACGGCACCAAAGCCGGCTTCAACGCCGACCAGGCCAAGCCCCTGTTCTTCGACGGCGGCGAGATGCACCTGAAGTTCCAGGTCAAGATGATCAAGAAGAGCTTCTTCGAAATCACCGCCGAAGCGGCCGGCGTCGAGCCCGCCGGCGACGCCGACACCGTGCGCGTCACCGCGAAGTTCAAGAAGATTCACGACGCCGACCGCGAAGCGCTCGAACAGTTCGCGAAGGACATGGCGTTCCTGAAGACGCAGTTGCCGGGCAAGTAGCGCGGCGAATCCGGGCTAACCCAATCCATGCACGAGACGCGCATCAGACTTACGCGCCATGAGTGTGCCTCTCAGAGTCATCGGTATACTCGTAGATCGTGGCGGAAGTCTTCTCTGTGACGATTGCGCCGGGGGCGCGGCCGTCGCGCCCATATATGCCAGTCCATGCATCACAGTCGACGCAGAGCCTGCTGACATCGAATCTGCCAGCTCGATGGGCCGCGCGCAGATCGTTCATGTGATCGCTGTTCCACAACTCGGCAAGTGACTGGACCGGAAACCGGCCGATCGGTTCGGATACCTGTGGGTCTTCGCAGCACATCGCCACGCTGCCGTCCCAAGCGACGGCTAGGATCGTGTCGAGCTGATAGCAGGGCACACGCGGCAAGTCGATCGGACTGAAACGGCGGCTGCCAACGGGACGGAAGCGACTGATCGTTACCAGGTCGGCGATGCCGCGCCATCGCTCCACGAACGCGTCGGTCGACGTCGTCGTGCCCTCGTAGGCGACCATGTTGATTCGTACTCGGGGATGAGTTGCGCCACGGGCCTCGCGTTTCTCGACCAGCGTCTCGATCGACCGTATGACACGTGTGAGATCGGCGCCTTTCCGATAGTGGCCAAATTGCTCGGCATCGAGACCGTCTACGGAGAAGCACACCCAATCGAGACCGTGCTCGAGCGCTTCCTGATGGTCTCTGTCGCCCCACTGCATGCCGTTGCTGTAGAAGCCCACCGTAACCTGTGGCAGGTCCTTGGCCTCCGCGACGACGTCCCACAGCTGTGGGTGCAGCAGCGGTTCGCCCATACCCCACGGCTGCACAGTGACATCAGTGCTCCATGTCGCGACCTCGGCTAGCGCGGCACGCCATGTCGCTTCGCTCATCCTTCCGACGTCGCGCGTCTTGACGACATCATCCCCGTGGAAATGGCAGTGACGGCAGGCAAGGTCGCACGCGTTGGTCAGTTCGAGCAGGACGTGCTTGGGCCATGGATGGTTCACGAGTCTCTCCAGGGAAGGCGACGCCGACGGTTGAAGGGCCGCCCCGCAGCATAGCGGACTCGGGCGCGAGTCCGGAACGGGGTCGAGCCTGGGAGTTGGCCGAGGAACCGCGAGTGTGTCGTAAGCGCCTGAAGCCGGCACCGTTGTGAGCGGCGACACGCCCACTCCCCGACCACCAACTGGGAACTCGGCGGCGGCCTCACACGCGAGCTCGAACGAGTCTCGGCGGAATGGTCGCGAAAGCCCCGGCCGAGCAACGCTCGCCGGCCCAATTCGGCATGTTCCGGATCGGCATATTCCTGAACGACCTGCAGCAGGTGCTCGCCGCGATCGGTCGGGAGACGCTGACCAGTAGAGTGGGGAGTCTGGGTCCCCCGCGCGCGCGACCAAGGTTGGTGGCGGGCGCGCTCGCGCAAGCCGGTTAGCCGACGCGGAACTTGCCGGAGCGCTTGATCTTGCGCTTGATGATCTTGCGACCGCCGGCGGTCTTGCTGCGCGTA
>DRKG01000228.1 GCA_011051855.1 bacterium
AGCTGGTCGCCGCGTGGTCGAGGTAGATCATCGCAGCCAGCGATCGTAGAGCGCGCGCGCCCGCAACGGGTCGCGCACGCCGAACAGCAGCGCACGGCCGTCCGGGAACACCGTGAAGCGCACGCCGTCGCTGGCGAACCGCAGCAGGTGGGTCGTGCGTTCGAGCCCTTCGACGCTGCCAGTGAGCGCGCGTTCGAGGTCTGCGAGCGCGATGCCGCCGCCTTCGGGTGGGTCGATCTGCACGGCGTCGCGGCCGCACAGGGTCGCCGTGCGCGGGGGCGGTGCCGTCAGTGCCGGCAGTTCACCGTGTTGGCAGACGACGCAGTCGGCGGCGGGGGCCGCGGCGACCGGCATCACCGCGTAGTGACCACGCCAGACGTCGCAGGTGAACACGCCCGCCGTCGGAATGGCGCCGAGCAGGAGCTTGAGCGCTTCGGCGGTCTGGAACGCCGTCACGGCGGCGATCGCGGGCGACAGGATGCCGGCGGTTTCGCAGTTGCCGACGTCGGCCTGGGCCGGCGGGTCGGGCCACACGCAACGCAGGCAGGGACCTTGCGGGCCGACCACCATCGCGGCGCCTTCCGTGCCGACCGCGCCCGCGTAGATCCACGGGATGCCCCGCTGGTGGCACCAGTCGTTCAGCAGGTAGCGGGTCGGGAAGTTGTCGGTGCCATCGAGCACCAAGTCGACCGGGGTCGCGAACTCGCGCAGGAACGCGGCCGAACAGTCGGCGACGTGGGCGGTCACCGCCACGTCCGTGTTCGCCGCCCGCAGGTGCTCGCGCGCGGCGATGGCCTTCGGGACCGAGGCGGCCGCGTCGGCTTCGTCGAACAGCACCTGCCGCTGCAGGTTGCTCCACTCGACGATGTCCCGGTCGACCACGTGCAGGGTGCCGACGCCCGCGCGGGCCAGCGCATCGGCCGTGTGGGTGCCGAGCGCCCCGCAACCGACGATCAGCACGGTCGCCTCGCGCAGCCGACTCTGGCCGGCGTCGCCGACGCCGGCGACGCGCGTTTGGCGGCTGTAGCGGTCGGAGCCCAGCGCGCCGTTACTTGGAGTAGTAGTCTTCGTTGATCTGCTTGTACTCCGCCCACTCGTCCGGGAGATCTTCCTCGGCGAAGATCGCGGACACCGGGCAGGCGTCGACGCAGAGCGTGCAGTCGATGCAGTCGGCCGGGTTGATGTAGAGCTGCGGGTCTTCGTCCTTGCCGTGGATGCAGTCCACCGGGCAGACGTCGACGCATGCCTTGTCCTTTACGTTGACGCAGGGTTGCGCGATGACGTGGGTCATGAGTGTGTCTTGGGGAAGCTAACGGGGGTTACCGGGGCCGCAGCCTAGCGACCGACTGCCTCGGTTGCACGTTTCGCCCGCAGCGAATGGTGCGAGAGCGGGGACTCGAACCCCGATGAGCCAGTGGCTCGCGGGCACCTAAAACCCGTGCGTCTGCCAATTCCGCCACTCTCGCGGGCGTTTGGCGCAAACTAGCCGGCCAGGCGGACGTAGCCAAGCCCACTTTGAAACCCCGTGCCGGTCCCGGTCCAGGGCACGCCGCGGCGCGTCGAAGAAACCACCCAAGCACGGCGCTCCCTGCGTAGGGGCCGTGGCCAAGGCAACCATGACCCGACACCATCGCTCGCTCTTCCGTTGTTCGCCGAACCGCAGCGCCTCCGCGCTCGCGGTCGGGACCCTGCTGCTGTTGGCGGCCTGTGGGGCCGGCGGCACCGACACCGGCGGTTCGGGCGGCGGCGGCGGTGGCGGCGGCAATCCTGGCGGTGGCGGCGGGCCGGGCGGTCCCGGCGGCCAGGGCAACCCGCTCGCGATCGTACTCGACTTCAAGGTGGCCAACGACGCGACGACTGCGCGCACCGAGACGGTGCGGGCGTCGGTTCCGTTTCCCGAAGGGGCGTATCCGGCATCCAGTCTGCAGAACATGGTGGTCTCCGGCCACCAGACCGCGTGGCTGCCGCTGCAGTATTGGTCCGACGGTTCGCTGAAGATCGCCCAGGCGCAATTCACCGACGAAGTGGGGGGCGGTCAGAGCAAGACCTACGTCGTCGCGCGCGACGAACCGGCGTTGACCGGTACGTTCACCCGCAATCCGTGGGTCGCGCAGTTCGCCAACGGACTCGAGTTCGGCGCCGAGGTGCGCGACACGTTCCAGGTGCCGTATCGCAGCTTCGCGACCGGAACCGGCGAGCTGCTGCAGTCGACCGAACTGGTCGAGACGCGGCGGTTCCGCACCTATCACCAGCCGGTGGCGGGGCCGGGCATCGGCCGCGACTACCTGACGTCGACGTTCTACGTGACCGAGTTCCGCGACATGCCGTTCGTGGTCGTCGATTGGGTGCTCGGCAACGACTATCTCGGCGCGGACAATCCCACCGGCTCGGATCCGAACCTGCGGGCGCTCGGCTGCGTCGACGTGCGTGGGGCCTACTTCTTGTGCAAGGGGGCGACAGCCTGCGAGCCCTACCGGCCGCAGACCGAGCAAATCGAATCGGCGGTGAACCTGTCGGGCGGCTACCAGGGCTTCCGCGTCATGCAGGACACGTTCCTCGATGACGCGCAGACGCGCCGCTACCGCTTCCTGTTGCGGTTCGAGCCGACCGGCGCCAGCCAGGCGGACCTCGATCGCTGGCGGGATACGGCGACCGCCATGCTCGAACATCCGCTCTACGCGTTGGCTTCGCAGCAGGCTTGGGAACAAACGGGTGCCGCGGGGTTGCTCGGTGGTCCGATACCGGGCCCGGCCGACAGCGCTGCGCGTGCGGCCGGCGAATACGACAGTTGGGCCGGCCAGAACTGGTTCGGCACCTGGGGC
>DRKG01000229.1 GCA_011051855.1 bacterium
GACCGCCGTCGAAACGCCGCGCGTCGCCGAGTTCCACCTCGCCGTGCCGGTGCGTGAGCGGGAGGCGCAGCTCGCGCCGCCACAACGGCCCGTGCTCGGTGGCGAGCACGTCGCCTTCGGGCAGCGCCACCGCCGTTCTCGGCAGCGCCCCCGACCGCCCCGCCCCGAACCGCTGTTGCCGCTGCTGCAGGAACGCGCGCATGCCCGAGGCCGGCGACGGCTCGGTCGGTCGGTCGCCGCCGGCGACCCCGAACGCCCGCCGCAGCTTGTCCCGCCGCGCCTTCCGCCCGTCGCCCGGTTCCGCTACCACGCAGCCTCCGAATGCGGCGCGAGCATCGACTCGCGCTCGTCGAGCATGCCGCGCAGGATCGCCAACGCAACCGCCTTGCTGCGCGCGCCGAGGCTCGCCTGCGGCCCGACGCACGACGGACAACCGCTCCGGCAGCGGCAGCGTTCGAGCAGCGCGGTGGCTGCTTCCAGAAGCTCTCGATGCCCGTGGAACATGCGCTCGGCCAACCCGACGCCATCGGGGATGCGGTCGTAGAGCACCAGGGTCGGCGCCTCGAAGTGCGGGTGCAGCGCCTCGGCGACGACGCGCACGTCGCCGGGATCGACGCGCACGAACAGCGGCACCAAGCCCTGCAGGAGGCTCGCGATGCCCTGCAAGCACGACGCCTCGCCACCTCGCTGCAACGACAGCCGCTGCACCAGTTCGGCCCGCAGCACCAGCGCCGCCGCCTCGGTCTCGAACTCTTCCGGCGGCAGCGCAATCTCGCCGACGCCGACGTTCTCGCGCGTGTAGAAGCGGATCTTCTTGAACGCCTTGGCGAGCGTCGCGACGTGCACCTCGCCGCGGTGCGCGGTGTAGTTCGCGAACTCGATGCGCTCGTCGAGATGCAGCACCTTGACCTCGGTCTCGGTGTCGGCCTCAGTGTAGTAGTCGGCGTCGACCTGCTTGACGAACGCGCGCCGAGCGTCGTAGTCGAAGCGCTCGACCAACCAGGTGTCGCCCTGATGGCCGTAGATCGCACCTTCGTAGACCTCCTGGATCGCCGACGGCCGATCGATTTCGGCCAGGATCTTGCCGCTGCCGAGGTCCTGGATGGTGACGTTGTCCATGTCGGCCGCGGTCAGCGACACGCCCTCGGCCGGGTAGGTGCGCTCGGCGTAATGGAACCGACCGCCCTGGTGCACCAACACGCGCAGGTCGTGGGTCAGGAACTCGAGCACGTCGCGAGTCGCACCCTGCTCGCCAAAACGTTCGTCCTCGCCGAACGGCAGTTCGAACGCCGCACAGCGCACGTGGTTGGTCAGGATGATCGCGTTGTCCGGGTCGATCGACACCGCGTCGCGCGGCGCGTCGAACAGATAACCCGGGTTCTGCATCAGGAACTGATCCATCGCGCCACTCTGCGCGACCATCACCACGGCGCTCTCCTGGCTGCGGCGGCCGACGCGGCCGGCGCGCTGCATCGTGCTCGCGACCGTGCCCGGATACCCGACCAGGACGCAGACGTCGAGACCACCGATGTCGACGCCGAGTTCCAGCGCGTTGGTGGACACCACCGTGCGGATGTCGCCATCCCGCAGTCCCCGTTCGATCTGCCGCCGCAGCTCGGGCAGATAGCCGCCGCGATAGCCGGCGATGCGCTGCTGGTCGAGGTGCTTCGCCCGCGCGTCGTCGCGCAGGTACTTCAGCAGCACCTCGGTCTGTCGTCGCGAACGCGCGAAGAAGATCGTCTGCAACCCACTCGTCAGCAGCTCGCCGCCGAGCTGCCGCGCCGCTTCGATCGCCGGCGTACGCATGCCTGATGCCGGCTGCACGACCTTCGGGTTCAGGAACAAGAAGTGCTTGCGCCCGCGCGGACTGCCGTCGTCGTCGACGCAGTGCACCTTCCGCTCGAACAACCGCCGGCCGTGCTCCGCCGCATTCGAAATCGTCGCCGACGCGCCGCAGAACACCGGCTCGCTGCCGTAGTGCCGGCAGATGCGCCGCAGCCGCCGCAGCACGTTGGCGACGTGCGAGCCGTAGATGCCCGACAACGTGTGCAGCTCGTCTACGACCACGTAACGCAGACCGGCGAACAGTCCCTGCCACTTCTGGTGGTTCGGCAGGATGCCCCGGTGCAGCATGTGCGGGTTGCTCAACACCAGCGTTCCGTGCTCGCGCAGCGCCTGCCGCACAGCCGGCGGGGTATCGCCGTCGTAGACCGCGACCGTCAGGTCGTCGCCCCCGGCCGCCGCCAGCAAGCGTTCGAGGTCGGCCATCTGGTCGCGCGCCAACGCCTTGGTCGGATACAGATACAACGCCCGCGCGTCGAGGCCGTCGCGGATCGCGGCATCGAGCACCGGCAGGTGGTAGGCCAGCGACTTGCCGGAGGCCGTCGACGTTGCGATCACCGCGTTCCTTCTGCCGTGCAGCAGATCGGCGCACTCACGCTGGTGCGAGTAGAGCTCGGCGATGCCGCGCGCGTGCAGCGCGTCGACCAGCCGCGGGTGCAACCACTCGGGCAACGGCCGCATCTGCGCCGGACGCGGCGGGAACGTGTGCGCCGCCTCGACGAGCCCGGGCGCCTCGTCGCCGTCGCCCAGCAGTCCCTGCACGAACGCGTTCAGTTCCACGCCAGAACCTGGCACCAGCGACCACCCATGCCGGCATGCTAACGGCACCCGAACGAAAACCAAACCTGCGACCCCCGCATCGGGGCCGGCGAGCGAAAAGGGCTGGCCGCCGCCGATCCGGCGCGGCAGCCTTCTGGCCCACGTGACCGCCCCACCTCGCATCGACCCTGCTCACGGCGGCCGCGACTTCGCGTTCTTCTGCTGCTGCGTGCTGCTGCTGCTGCCGAGCATCTGGTCTCCGTGCAGCATCACCGGCCAGGACGAATACTGGCTGTCGTTCCGCACCGTGCTCGAGATGCAGGAACGCGGCGAATGGCTGACGCCCTACGTCAACGGCGAGGTGCGCCTGCAGAAGCCGCCGCTGCTGTACTGGTTGATGCGGCTGTCGTTCCTGGCGTTCGGCAGCAACCTGTTCGCGGCGCGCATCTGGA
>DRKG01000230.1 GCA_011051855.1 bacterium
GTTCAGGGTGACGGTCTCGCCGACGTGGCTCGCGCGCAGGTCGCCGCAGGTGTGGGTACGTTGCCAGGGGGCACGGTCGCTCATTGCGCGCAGTGTCGTATCCGCCCGCGCGCGGCTATTCCACCTTCCCGCATCCCGCTCACTCGTAGCGCACCGACTCGCTCGGGCTCTGCCGCAGCGCCCGCCACGCCGGCACGATCGCCGCCAAGATCGCGGTGGCGAACGCCAGCAGCGGCGTCCACACGAACCACGGCCACGGAATCGCGACCGGTGCATCGAGGCGGGCGACGGCGTTCATGCCCAACACCAGCACGTTCGCCAGCGGCACACACAAGCCGAGCGACAACAGGCTGGCGAGCGCGGCGACGACCGCTCCCTCGACGACGAAGGCGCCGCCGAGCGCGCCGCGGCGGATGCCGAGCGCCCGCAGCACGCCGAGTTCGCGTTGCCGCCCGAGGGCGGCGATGGTCATGCCGTTCAGCAACCCGACACCGGCGAGCAGCAACATCAGCAACAGCAACAGGTCGAACAGCTTGAAGTCGCGCACGACGTCGCGGCGCATGTAGGCCGCGATCTCGGAACCGGTCTTGTTGGTGCGCAGTCCGGGCAGTTGCCGCTTCACCGCCGCACGCACCGCCCCGACGTCGGCGCCGCCGGCGAGCGTCAGCGTGATCAGCTCGACGGAGCGGTCCGCAATGCAGAAGTCCTTCTTCAGCCAGTGCGGCGACGTGATCGCGAAGGCGCGTTCGTCGCTGTCGAAGCCGGCCCGATCGCTGACCAGGAGCAGTTCGTAGCTGACCGGTGTGCCGTTCTTGTCGCGCAAGGCGATCAACTGGCCCGGCCGCCAGCCCTTCGAACGCGCCAACCGCGAACTCGCGACCAACGTGCGCACACGCTCGTCGACGTAGCGCCGGGCGGCCCCCGCGTGCCCTTCCAGCGGGCCTCCTTCGGCGGCCGCACCGGCGACGGCCAGCCCGCGCAGCAGGAAGCCGCCGCTGCGCTCTTCGCCCTCGAACGCGTCGACCCGGGCGACGCCCGGGATCTCGCCGAGCGCCGCAGCCGCAGCCGGACGGACCGGCTCGCAGCGCAGGAAGTAGCGACCGTCGAGCGCCGCCCGCGCGAACGTGCGCACCTCGGCATCGAGCGATGCCGTCAGCGCCTTCAGCCCGAGCGTCGCCAACAGCACCGCCGCGAGCCCGCAGACGGCCGCCGACACCCGCCCGGCCGAGCGCTTCAACACCTTGCCGACCAGCCACGTGGCCATCGGCGAGAACGCACGAAACGGCAACAACAGAGCCCGGCCCAGCAGCGAGGTCAGTCCGGGAGCGAGCAGCAACACCCCACCGAACAGGCCGAGCATGCCGCCGAGTTCGAGCAGCACCGCGCGCGTCTCGCGCCCCTCCTCGACGGCCAGCGGCGTCATCGCCAGGTAGGCGAGCGGCAACGCCACCACCAGCAGCCCGAACATCCACAGGTGCACCCCGCGCAACAGATCGACGCCGTCATCTGCTCCGGGGGCGAGTCCGCGCGCGCGCAGGATGTCGAGCGCCGGCACCTGCCGCGCCCGCACCAGCGGGAACATCGCGCCGGCAAGCGTGAACAAGACCCCGAGCGCCGCCGTCCACAGCACCGGGCCCCACGGCACGTCGAACGTGTTCCAGTCCTTGCCGAGACCGAGCGAACTGACGCGCCGCCACTGCAGCAGGCGGGCCAGCACCAGACCGAGCCCGATGCCGCTGATCGAGCCGAGCACCCCGAGCAAGAGCGCGTCGACCAGGAAGATGCGCGTGATCGCGCCGGTGCCCGCGCCGAGGCAGCGCAACAGCCCGAGCTGCCGCACGCGCGCGACCAGCGAGTGCGACAGCGTCTGGAACACCACGTACATACCGAGCAGCAACGCCAGGCCGCCGAGCACCTTGAGGCCGTTGCGGAAGGCGCGTTCGTCGGCACCTTCGCCGATCATCGCCGAGCGCACGTCCTGCACGGTGAAGTCGGCCGCGAGCAGTTCCTGCCGCAGGCGGTCGAGGTCGGCGCCCTCCTCGCGCAGGATGTGGAACAGGCTCGGCCCGACGCGCCGCAGGCGCTCGGCCAGCGGCAACGCGACCACCGCCATCAGGCCGGCAGAGCGCTTGCCCAACCGCTGGTGCTGGAGCACGCCGATGACTTCCACCTCGGTCCGAAACGCCGGCCGCCGCTCGCTGCCGCCAACGGGAACCAACTTGCCGTCACGGCACTCGACACGCTGCTGGGGCGGCGGTTCGCCGAGCGAGAACCGATCCCCGACGTCGACGCCGAGCAGCCGCGCGGCCTCGCCGCCGAGCAACACCCCGGGCACTTCGCCGGCGGCATCCCCAGGCTGCAGGTCGCGGCCGCGCTGGAGCGTGTAGTGCGCAAACGCCCGCACCGGCAACGGCCCGATGCCGAACACCGCCAGCGGCAGCGGCTTGCCGCCGTGCACCGCGACCCCACGGGCCTCGCGCCAGATGGCGACTCCCTCGACGCCGGCGTGTTGCAGCAGTTCGCCGCGCACGGCATCCGCCGGCCGCGACGCATCGATCGGCAACACCTCGAGGTCGACTCGCCCGCGTTCGGGATCCTGTGCCAACTGTCGACTCTGGATCGTGTTGTAGTCCATCACGTAGATGGCCACCACGATCGCGACGCCGAGCGCAATGCCGACCAGGGTCAGCAGGATGCGCAGCCAGCTAGACGCCCAGTTCCTGGAGACGATGAAAGACGTCAGCGACATCGAACGGACCACCTTTCAGTTCGGCGTGCGGCAGCAGCGCACCATCGTGCAGGAACAGCACGCGATCACCGGCGGCGGCGTCACGTGGATTGTGCGTGACGAGCAGGATCGCCGCGCCCAGCCGGTCGCGCACGTCGCGCAACAGCGCGATCACCTCCTCGCCGGCCTTCGACGACAGGTTGCCGGTCGGCTCGTCGGCCAGCACCAGTGGCGGCTGGGTGACCAACGCGCGCGCGATCGACACCCGCTGCATCTCGCCGCCGGACAGGGCCGACGGCAGTCGGTCGCGCAGGTGGCTGACGCCCAGCAGGTCGAGCAGGCTCGCCACACGGCCTTCGTGCTTGCGCGGCGACTGGCCGAGGATGCG
This sequence comes from bacterium, assembly GCA_011051855.1. GTDB lineage: Bacteria > Planctomycetota > UBA1135 > UBA1135 > UBA2386. Next base: position 3,117 of record DRKG01000230.1, read on the forward strand.
CAGCGGCAGGGTCACGTTCTCGACCACGCTCAGGTCGGGCAGCAGGTGGAAGAACTGGAAGATGAAGCCGATCCGTCGGCGCCGCACCGCCGCGCGATCCTCCTCGTCACCGCGGCCCAGGTCTTCGCCCGCGACCAGCACCTGCCCCGCCGACGGGCGGTCGAGCCCCGCCAGCAGGTGCAGCAACGTCGACTTGCCGGATCCCGACGGCCCCATGATGGTCGCGAACTCCGCCGGCTGGAGGGTGAAGCTGACGTCGCGCACGATCGGCGTTTGGCGGCCGTCGACGGTGCGCATGCGGAAGACGGAGCGGGCTTCGAGCACCGCGCCGGCGTCGGGGCTGGCCGGCGGCTCCTGGTCGGGTTCGGCGGTCGACATGTCGTGCGGATGATGCCCGATCCGTTTGCCCAGACGAGTCTTTTTTCTTCGGATCAGCGATTACTTTGCGTTCCCAAGTGTATGCGCGACACCTCGGCTCGAGGCGGAGTCGGCGCACGCCAGCGGGTAACCTCACGTGCGCCCACGTGAACGCCCCGCTGCAACCGCCGTCGGCCGCCGCCTCCGGCCGACCCCTCGACCTCCTCGCGACGCCGTTCGAACGACTGGCGGCGGCCGCTCGTGGCTGGTTCCGCGGCCAGAAGGGGGCTGGGTTGGCCGCGCGGGTGCACCAGAGCGCCCTCTGCCGCGGCGAGTTCACCCCCGAGCATCACGGCGCCGGCCCGCGTTCGGCGGCCGAGTGGCGCCGCCGCTGCCGACTGGCGCTGCCCGAGATCGTCGCGGTCGCCGCGGAGCCCGCCGAGCACGGCCAGGTCGTCAAACGTCGGCTGCGCTTCGCCGACGGCAGCGAGGTCGAAAGCGTGCACCTGCCGATGGGCCGCGGCCGAAGTTCCCTGTGCATCTCGACCCAGGTCGGCTGCGCCCGCGCTTGCACCTTCTGCGAGACCGGCCGCCTCGGCCTGCGCCGCAACCTGACCACCGGCGAGATCCTGGCGCAGGTCACGTGTCAGCATCGCATCGCGCGCCCCGACTCGATCGTGTTCCAGGGCATGGGCGAACCGCTCGACAACCTCGATGCGCTGCTGCCCGCGCTGGCCCTGTTGACCGATGCGCGCAGCCTCGGCTACGCCTTCGACCGCCTGACGATCTGCACCGTCGGCCACGTGCCCGGCATCGACGCGCTGCGCCGACTCGGCCGCAAACGCCTCGGGCTGTCGCTGAGCCTGAACTGCGCCGACGATCGGCGCCGCGCCGAGTTGATGCCGCACTCGGTGCGCTATCCACTGACCGAGATCCAGCGCAGCCTGATCGCCTATCGGCAACGTGCCAACCTGGCGCTCGGCATCCACTGGTGCCTGTTGCCGGGCATCAACGACACCGCGCACGACGCCGAGCAACTGGCCGCGTTCGTGGCGCCGCTGGGCCGCACGTTCGTGCACCTGATCCCCTACAACCCCGGCAGCGCGCCGCTGACGCGCGCCCCGGACGAGCGCGAGATCCAGAGGTTCGTGCAGATGCTGCGCGCCCGCGGCCTCGCGGTGCGCCGA
>DRKG01000231.1 GCA_011051855.1 bacterium
AGCGCCTGGTGGTGTCCTGGCTGTCGGTGCCGAACTTCTTCAACAACGGTGGCTCGACGTTCCAGGTGCAGTTCTGGGCCAACGGTGACGTGTACTTCCTCTACCAGAACATCAACGTGCAGGGCGATTACCTCGTCGGTTTCACCACGCCCGGTGCGGTCGACCCGGGCAGCATCGACCTGTCACAGAGCCTGAATGCCGGGTTGTCGATCTGTTCGAATCCGCTGCCCGAGCTCGAATTGCGCGCGTCCGCGCGGCCGGTGCTCGGGACCACGTTCGACCTGGTCACCGACAACGCACCGCCCGGCACCCTGTTCGGCACGATGATCCTGTCGACCAGCCCGCTGGACCCGCCGGTCGATCTCAGCTCGCTCGGCATGCCCGGCTGCCGGTTGCACGAGACGCTCGACGTGGTCGTGTTCTGGGCGCCGCTCGGCGGTTCCGGGGCGGTTACTTGGCCATTGCCGGCGACGCCGTCGCTGGCGGGGTTCACCACCTACGCGCAGTCGGCGACGCTGACGCCGGGCATCAATGCGTTCGGCTTTGCGATCTCGAACGCGCTGCGATTGGTCGCCGGCCTGAACTGATCGAGGGCGTCAACGCGCCCGCGCTTTCTTCTGCTGCGCGCGCGATTTCGCGATCAGTGCGTCGGCGGCCTTCGGGTTCGCCCGGCACTCGAGCAGCGCGCTCAGCATCAGCGGTGCGACGATGGTCGCGTCGGACTCGATCACGAACATCGGAGTCTTCGCGGTCAGCTTGTCCCAGGTGATCTTCTCGTTCGGGGTGGCACCCGAGTAGCTGCCGTACGACGTGGTCGAGTCGCTGATCTGGCAGAAGTAGGCCCAAGGCTTCGCCCGTTGTTCGAGGTCGTACTTGATCGACGGAACCACGCAGATCGGGAAGTCGCCGGCGATGCCGCCGCCGATCTGGAAGAAGCCGATGCCGCGACCCTTCGACAGTTGTTTGTAGTCGTCGTAGAAGCCGGCCATGTACTCGATGCCCGACTTGACGATGCTCGCGCGGCATTCGCCGGTCTTGACGTGCGACGCGAAGATGTTGCCGAACGTCGAGTCCTCGTGGCCCGGCACGACCATCGGCAGGCCGTGCTCGGCTGCCGCGAGTAGCCAGCATTCGACGGCCTTGCCGCGGTGCGCCTTCTTCGGCAGCTTCTGGATCAGCTCGTAGAAGTACTCGTGCCAGTAGCGGCGCTCGCCGGCATCGCTGGCGCGCTTCCACATCGGCACCAGGATCTTCTCGACGGCGCGGAAGGCCTCGTCTTCGGGGATGCTGGTGTCGGTGACCCGCCGCATGCGCTGCTCGAGGATGCGGGTGTCGTCCTGTTTGGTGAAGTAGCGGTAGTCCGGGAAGTCCTTGTAGTGGTCGTGCGCGACCAGCCGGAACAGGGACTCTTCGAGGTTGGCGCCGGTCACCGACATCCCGTGCACGAGCCCGGCGCGGATCGCCGGCGCCAGGGTGATGCCGAGCTGCGCCGACGACATCGCGCCGGCCATCGCCCAGTACATCCGACCGCCCTTCTGGATGTGGTCCCAGTAGGCGAAGGTCGCGTCGCGGGTCGCACGGGCGTTGAAGTTTTGGTAGTTGCGGGTCAGGAACTCGAGGATCGGGAGCGCGCTGCGGGCCATGGCACGAGAGCTTTAGCACCCAAGACGGTGCGGGGGAACGCAACAGGCGTCCGGCGGTGGGATTTCGCTGCTACCATCGAAGGTCTGGCCGCTTGACCGTGCTCCAGCGTAGAGGCCGATAGCCATGCCCTCGATTCTCCGAACGATGCTGCACTCCGGATCCGCCTGGGGCCGTGCTGCGCTGATCGCGGCTGCCTGCGGCGGACCGGCGCACGCGCAGGCCTTCCCGCTGCCGGCGAGCGCCGGCAACACCACGCCGAACGAGGCCGTCGCGCCGTTCCTGCTGCCGTTGCGCTGCACCCAGACCAAGGTCATCGACCGCCAGACGCTGGTGGCCGCGCAGGCGATCCCGGGGAACTGCGGCACTTGGGACATGGTCTCGTTCGATCCGACCAGCCGCTACGTGTTCGTGCCGTGCGAGCGCGCGACGGCGAACTTGTTCCGCTACGACACGCAGACCGGCGCGGTGGCGTTGATCCTGGTCAGCACCGGCGGGACCCGCGCGGCCGATCCGGCGACGTGGAACCCTGCGAACGACCGGTTCGCACGGCTGGATCCGGCGAAGTGGACGCCGTGGAATACAGTGCTGACCGGCGAGGAGGCGATCGGTGGGCGGCTCTTCGAAGTGATGAATCCGTTGTCGACGACCGGGTTCCAGGTCGAATGGCGCAGCAGCATTCCGGCGGTCGCGCACGAGGGACTCGGCTGGGACGCTGCCGGCAACCTCTACTTCGTCGACGAGAACAACTCGGGCAGCCTCTACCGCTTCGTGCCGACGACACCGGGAGACCTGTCCGTCGGCCAGACGTTCGTTCTGCGCGTCGACGCCTACGCCGCCGACCCGAACGCACGTCCGGCCGAGGCTTACGATTCGGCCAGCAACTCGCTGACGGTGCGGCACGGCGCCGCGACCTGGGTGGCGCTGACGGACCCGGCGGGGGTGCCGTTGACGGTGACCGACCCGTTCGCCTACG
>DRKG01000232.1 GCA_011051855.1 bacterium
GGCAACTTGGTTGGTCTGGCTCCGGTCGACCCGGCGCGGCTGCCGGGTCGACTTCCGTCCGGCCTCGTGCTGCCACTCGTCGTAACCGTGCAGACCGACGGCGCAACGAACTTCGATCTGCCAGTGCCGATCGAGTTCCCGAACCTGCCGGACCCGATCACCGGCCGGCCGCTCGCCCCCGGCGCGAAGACCGCTCTGTGGAGTTTCGACCACGATCTCGGCCGATTCCGCATCATGGGATCGATGACCGTGACCGCCGACGGCAGCCGTGTCGTCAGTGATCCCGGCGTCGGTCTGCGCGCGCCCGGCTGGCACGGCTGGGGCCTGGGCAACCTGCTCGCCGCACTCGACATCACCGACTGCACGCAGGGCAACTGCAATGCGCAGACGAACTGCGTGCTGCTCAAGGACTTCCTCGGCGTCACGAAGGAGATCTACGGCTGCATCAGTCCAGTCGGTCGCGTTGCGCAGGTGATCGGCTGTGGCGCCGCGATCCTGAATGACACGGCGAGCGCGCAGGCATCGTACAACGAGTTCCTCTCGGCGTGGAGCAACCGCTCGGCGACCGCTCCCGTGCGCGAGTGGTTGGACGCGTCGTTCGGCATCGTCCAAGAGCTACGCACGACCTTCGGTTGCCTCACCGAAGGTTTCAAACCGGGCGACTTCGACTGCGCTGCAGCCACCTACAGTTCGATCGAACTGTTCTGCACAGCCGGCGGCCTGGGTTCCGCGACGCCGCAAGGCTGTCCGTCGAATGCAGGCGCGGCACCGCAGTGGGTCGAGAACGTCTGCGACGGAATCCCGGTGGTATCCTCCACGCTCGCCATCGGCAGCAGCATTTACGGTTTCTACGAGCATCCACCGGACTTCTCGGAACTCGGCGACCGCATCGACACGATCCTCGACAGCTACGGCATCGTCGACGAGGTCCTCAACATCGCAGAGGTGCTCGAGCGGCCACTGACGCCGACCGAGACACGGCAGATCGAGGCCACCCTGGCCGCCATCGATACCGCGTTCGACGATGTGGACGCGGCCCTCGAAGGTGCCGGCGACGCGTACGACGAGCTGAATGAAGCTCTCGACTCGTACCAAGCAATGCTCGACGAGGTCGAGCAGCAGGTCGCGACACTCGGCCAGCCGGTCACGGGGCGTTTCCACTACCGAGCCGAAACGCGCCGCAACAGCCTCGCAGCCGAGGCCGGCACATCGCCGCCGAACGTCGTGCGCGGCACGACGACGGAGAACGCCACCGTCGAACTGAACATGAACGCCGAGTCGGGCTACCGGGTCGATTTCTACGATCCGATCCGCGGCCTGCTGGCGACCAGCATCGGCCGGACCGGCGGCCAGGGCGGACGCACCGAGGCCGCGACCGCGATCGTGATCCCGGCCGCGGAACTCGCCGACACGGACGGCGACGGCCTGCCCGACGACGCGGAGCCGATCTTCGGAACCGACCCGACGCTGCCCGACACCGACGGCGACACGGTCTCGGACCTCGACGAGGTGCTCGCCGGCAGCGACCCGACCGGCAACGCGCTCGCCGGTGTCATCGCCCGGGTCTCCACGGACGGCGCGGCGATCGACGTTTGCGTCGACAACGGCCTCGCCGCCGTGATCACCGCAAACGATCGACTGCAGGTGTTCAACGTGTTCGCTGGCGCAGCACCGTCACTTCTTACCACCGTCGCGCTGCCCGGCACACCACGAGACGTCGCGTGCGCTGGCGGCTTCGTGCTGGTCGCGCTGGGCAGCGACGGGGCGGTCGTCGTCGACCCGACGGCATCGCCACCGCTGGTGCGACCGGTACTCGGCCTGTGCGCGAGCGCAACCTCCGCCGCCGCAGCCGATGGTTCCGGCTATCTCGGCCTCGACGGCAGCGGCCTCGCGATCATCGACCTGGCGAGTCAAACCGTCGTCGCCGTGCGCGACTTCCCAGGCGGCGGCGAGATCCGGGCGATCTCGATCGCCGGACGCTACGCCTACGCGGTCACCACTCGACGGCTGTTCGCGGTCGATCTGCTCGGGGATGGCACCTACCCGCTCGTCTTCGACCAGTATGCCCAGGCGGCGGGATTCCCCGTGCAGAGCGTCTTCGCCGGCCTCGACACGCTGTTCGTCGTTCACGTGGCCGGCTTCGACCGCTACTCGCTGACCGATCCGGCGAACCCCCAGCTCGTCGACATCGGTGTCACCACGCGCCGCGGCTGGAAGAACATGGTCACCGACGGCGGCCAACTTGCGATCGCGGCGAGCGCGGATGACAGCCCGCTGAACTCTGGGCGCCACGATGTCGCCCGCTACGACCTGTCGCTACCAGGAAACGTCTGGCTCGGCGACATCCAGACCGACGGTGTCGCGCGTGCTGTGCAGCTCGACGCAGGCATCGTCTTCGTCGCCGACGACGCCAACGGGCTCGTCGTCGTACGCCCGTTCGACGCCGACCAAGCGAACGAGGCGCCGATGCTGACGCTCGAGACGGGCTTTGATCCGGGCACCGCACTGCCGTCGGGCGCGACGGCTCTCGTGCGAGCGCGAGCCTCTGACAACGGCCTCGTGCAGCAGGTCGCCTTCTACCTGGACGACCTGCTGGTCGCAATCGACACGAGCTTTCCGTTCGAGCACCGCTACCGGGAGCTCCCTGGCGGCACAGACGGTGCCGAGCACACGCTGCGGGTGCGCGCGACGGACACCGCGGGCATCTCGACCGAGCAGCAGCTCGCCGTCTACGTGCAGCCCGACACGGCGGGCCCCACCGTCATCGCATCGACACCGGCCACCGGCGGCATCGCGCCGCCGGGCTCTGTCGTCGCACTGTCCCTGCGCTTCGACGAACCGATCGACCCAGTGTCGCTCGGCAGTGCGGGCCTCGTGCTGCTCGAAGCCGGCCCCGACGGCCTGCGCGAGACGGGCGACGACGTGCCGTTCGCTCTGACGGCGCCGCAACTCGACCAACAACGGTTCGAACTTTCGACGGCGAGCACCGTCGCGCTCCCGAACGGGCGCTTCCGGCTGATCGCACCAGCAGGAGGGCTCCGCGACGACGCCGGCAACGGCATCGACCGCACGGCAATCGACTTCGATGCCGTTGCCGGGCTACGGGTGCAGTTCTTCGCCGAGACCGACTGCCACTCGCGTCGGTCGTTCTTCGCCGGCCGTGATCCGGTCGCATTCGAAAGGTATCTGCCCGGTCGACCGGTCGAGGTCGTCGCGGAAACGGTCGTTTCGAACATCGACTTCGTGTTGGCCCCGACACCGTGGCTCTGGTCACGTGGCCCCGACGGCGTACTGCAGTCGAGCCAAGTGGCAACACCGCTCGGCGACGACTACGCACTGCACGCGCTAGCCGGGACGCGATTGGGCGTGCGTTTCGAGGGCTACCTCCACGTGCCGGAGACCGGCGCCGTGACGTTCTCGGCGAACATCGACGATGACCTGACGCTCGCGGTCGATGACGTCATCGTGCTGGATGGCGTATGCTGCGGCCTGACGACGGGCGACCCGATCGTACTCGAAGCCGGAGTCCACCGCATCCGCGCGGGATTCGTCGACTATGGCGGATCCGCGATACTGCAACTCTACGCCGAAGGTGCGGGCCTGCCGGGCGGCGTCCTGCCGCCGGCGGCGTTCGGGTTCTGAACCGTGTCCGGCGCAACACTCCTACCTGGGACACCGCTCCCGGCATGGGCCGGACTACCGCACGGCGCGCATCTTCTGCCACTGCTGGCGCTGCGGCTCGTCGGCCGGCGCGCGCTGTTCGAGCCAGTCGAGCTGCCGGTCGCGGCGGTCGGCGAAGCGGATGCGATCGACCGACCCTTCCTTGCTGGCGAGCGCGCAAGCGTGCAACACGATCGCCATCACGTAGCGGATCCCCGGCACGCCGGGTGCCAGGTTCAGGTCGCGCTCGGCCATCGCCAGCGCCGCGGGCACGTCGCCCTTCTGCAGTGTCACGGCGGTGCGCAGCGCGTGGACTTCGTAGGGGGCGGTCGCGAAGTCGGCGAACAGATCCGCCACGCGGGTCGCATCCCGCGCCGGGTCGAAGTCGTCGACCAGCGCCACCAACCGATGCTCGGCACTATCCGGGTGCGCCTGCGCCAGTTGCGCGGCCAATTCCCGTTTGCGCGGGTTCCACAGCCGCGTCGCCGCCTGCCACGCGCGGAAAAGATCGGCCGCGTCGCGACCGTCGGAGTAGGCGCGCTCGCTGAACGCCAGCACCTGTTCGAGCAAACCCGTCCAGCCCGCCGCGTCGCCGGCGAAGGTCTCGCTCTTCCGCAGCAGGATGCGCGCACCCAGCCGCTGCTGCGCCGGCGTCGCCCCGGGGCTGGTGGCGATGCCGAGGAACATCTCGTCGGCCCGTTCGGGCCGCCCGCGCAGCAGCTCGATCTCGGCCTGCAGGGCCAGCAGTTCGGGCGACGTCGCCGCGTCCGGCAACCTCGTCAAACGGGCCATCAGGCTCGACAAGCGATCGCGGTCCGGCTGCGGCTTGTCCAGTTCAGTGGCGGCATCGGCGATCAGACGGGCGCGCGCCGCCGCGCGGTCGACCCGTTCTTGCCACCACTGGTAGCCGTAGAAACCGGCCACCAGCAGCAACAGCAGCAGCGGCAGCAAAAGCCGGCGATCGGCCAGGGGCGAGGGTCGCTTGCGAACGGGGCGGGTGCTACTCGAAGGAGATGGGCTCACGGACGTGCTCAGACGGTGACGCGGTGCGCCACCTTCGCAAAAAAACGGCCGGCGGCACGATCAGGTCAACCTCGCCGCGACCATGGTGAAGTCGTCATCGCGCAGGTCGCTGCCGACGTGCGCGCGGATCGCGCGTTCGACCTCGGCGAGCGCCGCATCGGCGCCGACACCGCGCGCTCGCTGGGCGGCCACCAGGTCGTAGAGCCGCGCGCTACCGAACACTTCGCGGGCCGGCGACATCGCCTCGTCGACCCCATCGGTGTGCAGGAACAGCAGGTCGCCCGCGGCCAGTTCGATCGGCGCACTCTGCTGGACTTCCTGGTCGCCGACCACGCCGAGCACCATGCCGGTCTTCTCCAGCACCTGGATGCCGTCTTCGCGACACACCAAGAGCCCCGGGTGGCCGGCGTTGACGTAGGCGAGCGTGCGCCGCGCCGGGTCGACGATCACCAGCAGCAACGACATGAAGTTGCCGGTCTCGACCGTTTCGACCAGGCGTTGGTTGACGCGCGTGACCACCTTGGCGGCATCGTCGATCAGTTCCAGGTAGCTGCGCAGCGCCGCCTGCACGGCGTGGGTCAACAGCGCCGCGCCGACGCCGTGGCCGGTGACGTCGCCGATCATGATCGCCAACCGCCCATCCGGCATCGGAACGAAGTCGTAGGTGTCGCCGGACGCCTGCTCGGCGGCCTCGTAGCGCAACGCCAGATCGAGCCCGCGCACGTCCTTGGGCACCGGCGGCAGCAGGTGCTGCTGGATGCGGCGGGCGATCTCGACGTCCTGCTCGAGCCGCGCCTTCTGCAGCGAATCGGCGTGCAGCCGCGCGTTCTCGATCGAGATCGCCAACTGCGCCGAAATCGCACCGAACAGCGCCAGGTCACGCGCCGAGAACTCGCGCCGGGCGGCGCGCGAGTCGACGTAGATGACGCCGACGGTGCGGTCCTTCGCGCGCATCGGCGCGCACATCACCGCGCGCAGCTTCAGGTCGTAGACCGAGCGCCCGACTTCGAGCGCTTCCTGGTCGGACTGCACCACCGAACGCACCGCGACCCCCTCCGCGAGGCAGCGCCGCACCAAGCTGCGGCTCCACTTCAGCTCGCCGGTCAACGTGTGGCCGGCCCGGTCCTGCGCGACGCGCACGATCAGCTCGTCCGGGTTCTCGCCGAGCAACACCAGAGCACGTTCGGCATCGGTGACCTGCAGCGAGCGGTCGACGATGTCGTGCAAGACCGCGTCGAGGTCGATATTGGCGGTCAC
>DRKG01000233.1 GCA_011051855.1 bacterium
CGGCGGTGCCGGCAGTGTGGTTGCCGTGCGTGCTGAGCGAACCCGTGCCCGACACGTAGACGAGCTTTCGGTGGTTGGGCCCGATCGCCTGCGACGGATCGCTGAAGAAGCACGAGTTGGTGTTCAAGCGGCCGTCCATGTGGCCGATCACCTGACCCTCGCCGTGCAGGCCGCGGTTCCAGATCGGCGTGTTGCCGCTGATGCCGGACTGCACCGTCCAGACCATCGTGTCGTTGCGTTCGCGCACGACGCTCTCGGCCTCGACCCACTGCACGTCGTGGCAGCGCGCCACCGCGATCAAGTCCCGCTGGGCGACGTTGGCGACCACGAGCCACCGATCGCCGACCGGGTGTTGTTCGGCGACCGTGGCACCGGCCGCTTCGACTTGCGCGACCAGCGTCGCCGCCGGCACACCGTCGAAGCCGACGATCGTGAGCCGTCCCGACACGCCGTTCGGTAGCAGCGCCGGATCGATCCGCCAGGCGGTGTGCAGCGGCGACGACCACAGGATCTCGTTGGCCTGCCGCGCCGCTTCGACTTCGGCGGCGGTGCCGCGCACGAAGAACGCGTGGTTCGGGACGTAGTCGAGCACGTCGATGCCGCGCGCGCGGAGCGCCTGCTTCTGCCCTTCGGTGACCGGGCCGCGCAACTGCACGACGAAGTAGTCGTCACCGTCGGCAGGACGCCGGCGCAGTTCGGCCGGAATCGCCGGCATGGCGCCGGTCGTATCGAAATCGCCGTACTTGAGCGACAGCCAGCGCGGCAACGCCGCCCGGCGGTTGGCTTCTTCGAACGTGATCGCGCCCTCGACGGGCAGGAGTTCCTGGGCGAGTACGGGGCGGCACAGCCCGACGACCAGGAGTGCGGCGGAGAGGATGGAACGCATGGCAGTGGAATCGCAGCGGCGCTAACCGGCTGAGGCGAGGCATCGTCAGGCTATGGGCGACCGGGGCACTGCGTCAACCGGCCCCGACACGGGCACGGTCCGCCGGAAGTGCGCAACCCGCACCTCACCCCTCCGGCTCGCAGCGAATCTCGCTGTCCGCGGTGAAGATCGTGCGCACGCGCACGCGGCCGTCGGGCACGTTGCCCCCCGGGAACACCAAGCACTGTTCGAGTTCCGCACCGGCTCCGATGCGGGCGCCGTCCATCACCACCGAGCGCGACACGACGCTGTCGGCACCGCGGTGCAGATCCTTGCCGAGCCATTCCTGCTCCCCGCTCCGTTCGAGCAGCAGCAGGTTCAGGTCGAGCAGATCCTTCGGGTAGCTGACGTTCATGTCGGCCCGCACCACCTCGGCCGCCTCGACCTGGTAGCCGTCGTCGAGGAAGATCTGGATGGAGTCGGTGATCTCGTACTCGTTGCGCAGCGCGGTGCGCGGCGTGCGTCGCACCGCGTCGAAGAACGACAGGTCGAACAGGTAGATACCGCAGCCCTTGAGGTCGGTGCGCGGAAAGCGCGGCTTCTCGATCACCCGGGTCACCACGCCGTCGTCGCCCGCCATGACCGCGAAGTTGCGCTTCATCGCCTCGAGATCGGGTTCGCGCTTGCACGCCAGCACGCCGCCGAGCCCGCCCTCGCGAAACCGCGTCAGCATGGCGGCGAGGTTCTCGGTGACGAAGAAGATGTCGCCGAGGAACAGGAAGAACGGCCGGTCGACGTGCGCCTCCAGCCGCGACACCGCATGCGCGATGCCAAGCATCTCCTCCTGTTCGACGTACTCGATGCGCACGCCCCACTGCGAGCCGTCGCCGAGCGCGCGCACCACCTCGTGGCCGAGGTGGCCGACGACCACGACCACGCGGCGGATGCCGAGGCCGGCCATCATCTCGAGCTGGTAGGCCATCAGCGGCTTGCCCAGAACGGGCAGGATCGGCTTCGGCCAATGCTCCGAGAACGGCCGCATGCGGGTGCCCTTGCCGGCGGCAAGGATCACCCCCATCAGTTCGTCGGCCCGGCCGCCCGCGTCACTCACGGACATTGCGAACCAGCGAGATGCGCTCGGTGATCAGGCTCGAGATCAGCAGTTCGGGCTGGCCGTCGCCGGTCATGTCCTGCAACACCGCGTCGCTGGCGCCGAGCGTGCCCGGGAACGACGGCAGCAGCGGGAAGCCGCCGGTGCCGTCACCGACCAGGACCCGGAAGTCGCCGGTTTGCAGCGAGGCGACCAGGATGTCCTCGATGCCGTCGCCGGTCAGGTCGCGCGCCAAGAGCGCGGTCGGCGCAGCACCGGCGACGTAGTCGTTGCCGATGAATCCAGCCGCGCTGCCGAACAGCACCGATACCGTGCCCGAGCCGGCGTTGCTGACCACCAGATCGCTGCGGCCGTCGAAGTTGAAGTCAGCGGTGACCAGGTAGTTCGGCGACTGGCCGACCGGCACCTGCAACGACTGCACGAAGTCGAGGCCGCCCTCGTTGCGCAGCACGACGATGTCGGACTGGTTGGCGCGCGACACGGCCAGGTCCTGCAAACCATCGCCGGTGAAGTCCGCCGCGACCACGTCGACCGGCCCGCCACCGAGGTTGATGATGATCTCGGGATCGAACACGAACGGAGCCGACGTGCCCGGCACGATGTGCAGACCGCCGCCGTCGTAGTCGCAGATCGCGAAGTCCATGTCGGCGTCGCGATCGAAGTCGCCGATGGTGATGCCGAACGGGTAGTTGCCGGAGCCGATGGTCGTCGCCGTGATCGGCAGCACGTCGAAGCTGTAGCTGCCAGGCGTCGAGGTGTTGCGCAGCAGCTTGACGCCGCCGGGCACGCCGATGATCACGTCGAGGTCGCCGTCGAGGTCGAGGTCGCCGGCCTCGAGCTGGTGCACGCCGAGCCCGACCGGGATCGTCGCCTCGACGAGCAGTTCGCCGGCACCCCCGAGGATCGCGATGCTGGTGTCGTTGTCGCCGGCCGCGAGCACCTCGACGTCGCCGTCGCCATCGAAGTCGCCGCCTTCGATCCACGACGCGCTCGCCAGGCCCGAGGTGTAGTTGCGCGCACCGGCGAGCACGCCCGAATCCCGGGCCAGCCACAGGTTGACGCGGTTGCCGTTGCCGGACAGCGCGCAGACGTCGTTCCTGCCGTTCTGATCGAAGTCACCGACGAACGGGCGCAGCGGCATGCCGGTCGCGTCGAGCAGGGTCAGTTCGCCGACGCCGCCGCCGGGCAGACCTTCGCCGATGCACATGGTCGCCTGGAATGCCAAGCACGCGACCAGGTCGTTGATGCCGTCGCCGGTGACGTCGGCGATGCGCGCCAACGACGGCCGGCCGGGCAGCATCACGTCGAACGAGGTGTAGGTGCAAGGCGCGACCCCGCCCACCGCCTGCGCCGGCGGCTGCACGCTGGTGATCACGACGTAGCGGTCGGCCGCGAACGCCGACACCACCAGGTCGTCGACACCATCGCCGCTGAGATCGCCGAACGCGACCGCACCCGGCGTGCCGGGGACCTGCAACTCGCAGATCGGAGCACCACCGAGGGTTTCCGCCTGGCCGGTGAACAGCACGAGCCGCGAGAAGCTCGTGTCGCAGACCACCAGGTCGGTGACGCCGTCGTGGTTGGCGTCGCCGATGGCGAGGTTGAAGGCAGTGCCGCCGCCGGGCAGCGAGAACTGGTCCTGGCCGGCGTAACCACCCGCGCCGTCGCCGTAGCCGACCACGACCTCCGGCGCGATCGGCCGCGACACCGCGACGTCGAGCACGCCGTCGCCATCGAGATCCCCCACGGCCACGGCGAGCGCGCCGGCACCGGCGGTCATCGTGCCCGCCTGGCTGAAGCTGCCGCTGCCGTCGTTGAGCCAGATGTTGGTCTCGTTGGCGTCGCTGCGCACCACCACGAGGTCCTCATCGCCATCGCCGTCGAAGTCGCCGCCGTCCATCCAGACCGGCAGGCCGTCGAGCTGCACCTGCTGGCCGGCCGCGAAGTCCGCGCCGTTGCCGAGCAGGACGCGCAACTCGCCGGTCAGGCTGATGACCGCCATGTCGAGGGAGCCGTCGCCGTCGAAGTCCGCAACGCGATAATCGGCGTGCGTCGCCGATCCGGTCGCGATCTCGCGGCGGGTCTCGAAGGCCGGCAACGAGCCGACCGACAAGCTCGCGATGTCACCGGAGTGCCGCGCGCAGCCAGCCGCGACGATCGCCAGCAGGATGACGGAAGAACGAATGCGGAGCGTAGTCATGAGTGCAAGGTGAGAGCGTGCCAAACTCTCCACATAAGCCTAGCACACCCGCCAGCCCAAGCGCTGCGCCGCAATCCCGTTCGGAGACCGAACGCAAGCAGCCGTTGGCACCGCGCCTGCCGCAACGACATGTCGGGAACGGCCGGTCCACCGCCGTCAGGCTCGGTCCTCGGCGAGGTAGGTGCGCGCCCGCTCGACGTAGTGCTTCGCCCGCCAACGCATGCCTTCCATCTCGTCGTCGGTCACCTGGCGCACCACCCGGCCGGGCATGCCGAGCACGACCGAGCGCGGCGGGATCACCGCGTTCTCCTTGATCAG
>DRKG01000234.1 GCA_011051855.1 bacterium
AACCACCTTCTGGCCGTTCTCGACCTCGATGTAGGCCTTCTCGGGCACCGGTGTGATCGCCAACCGGTTGCCGCCTTCGTCCTCGATGATCAGGTGCGGGTGCAGGTCCCCCTTGTGCTCGATCATCACCTTGCGCTGCACCTTGGTATCGGCATCGCGCTCGACGCGGAAGGTCTTGCCTTCGATGATGTCCTCGAAGCGCACGACACCCGCGACCTCGGCGAGGATCGGGTTGTGGTGCGGATCCCACGCACACAAGGGCGTCGACTCCTTGACCTCGTCGCCCTCCTTGACGTGCACGACGGCCCCGAGCGGCACTTCGTGACGCTCGAGCTCGCGGTCCTTCTGGTCGACGATCAGGATCTCGCCGCGGCGCTTGAGCGCGACCGCCTGCGCACCGTCCTCGCCGTCGACCTCGACGGTCTCGAGGTTGGCGAACTGCACCCGGCCCGCGCGCTTGTTGCGCACCTCCGAGTCCTCCACCTTCTTGCTGGCCGTGCCGCCGATGTGGAACGTGCGCATGGTGAGCTGCGTGCCCGGTTCGCCGATCGACTGCGCGCCGATGATGCCGGCAGCCAGGCCCGGCTCGGCGAGTTCGCTGCGCGACAGGTCCATGCCGTAGCACTTGGCGCAGACGCCGGCGCCGGCCTCACAGGTAAGCGGCGAGCGCACCCGGATGGTCTCGCTGGAGACGACCTGCTCGATCTTCTTGGCGATGTCGACGGTGATCAGTTCGCCCTTCTCGACGATCACCTCGTCGGTCATCGGGTCGACGACCGAGTAGAGCGCGACGCGGCCACGCACTGCATCGACGAACGTCACGGCGACCTTGTCACCCTGGTAGACCGTGCCCTTGTCGACGCCGTTCTCGGTGCCGCAGTCATCGATCGACACGACGACGTTCTGCGCGACGTCGGCGAGCTTGCGGGTCAGGTAGCCCGAGTCGGCGGTCTTCAACGCGGTGTCGGCCAGGCCCTTGCGCGCGCCGTGCGTCGACGAGAAGTACTCGAGCACGCGCAGCCCCTCGCGGAAGTTGGCCTTGATCGGCTGCTCGATGATCTTGCCGCTCGGCTTGGCCATCAAGCCGCGCATGCCCGCCAACTGACGGATCTGCTCGACCGAGCCACGCGCCTTCGACATCACCATGCAGAAGATCGGGTTGACGTAGAGCCGACCGTCGCGCGTGTCGTTGCGCAGCTCGTTGAGCATGTCGTCGCCGATCTTCTCGCGCGCGTGGGTCCACGCGTCGATGACCTTCAGGTAACGCTCACCCTCGGTGATGATGCCGCGCGAGTGCGCCAGGTGGATCTTCTCGACCTCCTTGGCCGTGCGTTCGATGATCTCGCCCTTGGTCGGCGGAACCACCATGTCGTCCTTGCCGAACGAGATGCCCGCGCGCGTCGCGGCCTTGAAGCCGGTCTCCTTGAGCCGGTCGAGCAAGCGCAAGGTGGCATCGCGATCGAGCAGCAGGTTGCAGTCGGCGATGATGTTCGCCAGCGCCTTCTTGTCGAGGTCGTGGTTGTAGAACGGCATCCCCTCTTCGAGGATGTCATTGAACATGATCCGCCCGGGCGTGGTCTCGACCAGCGTCTTGCCGTCGGTCACCACCGTGTCCCCCTGGTTGCGGATCTCGACGCCGGCCGGGAACTGCACCTTGATACGGGCGTGGATGTGCACCTTGCCGGACGAATAGGCCATCCAGACCTCGTCGCGGCTGGCGAAGGTCTTGCCTTCCCCGAGCTCACCCGGCCGCTGCAGGCTCTGCCAGTAGCAACCGAGCACGATGTCCTGGTTGGGCGCGATGATCGGGCCGCCGTGCGCCGGCGAGAAGATGTTGTTGATCGACAACATCAGCGTGCACGCCTCGATCTGCGCCTCGAACGACAGCGGCAGGTGCACCGCCATCTGGTCGCCGTCGAAGTCCGCGTTGTAGCCCGAGCAGACCAGCGGGTGCACGCGGATCGCGTTGCCCTCGACCAGCACCGGCTCGAACGCCTGGATGCCGACGCGGTGGAGCGTCGGGGCGCGGTTGAGCAGCACCGGGTGGTTCTGGATCACCTCTTCGAGGATGTCCCAGACCTCCTCGTCCTTGCGCTCGAGCATCTTCTTGGCCGACTTGATCGTGTCGGCGTGGCCGAGCTCCTTCAGGCGGCGGATGATGAACGGCTGGAACAGCTCCAACGCGATGATCTTGGGCAGACCACACTGGTGCAGCCGCAGATCCGGTCCGACGACGATCACCGAACGCGCGGAGTAATCGACGCGCTTGCCGAGCAGGTTCTCGCGGAAGCGACCCTGCTTGCCCTTGATCATGTCGGTCAACGACTTGAGCGGGCGGTTGCTCGAACCGAGCACCGGACGGCGGCAGCGGTTGTTGTCGAACAGCGCGTCGACCGACTGCTGCAGCATGCGCTTCTCGTTCCGGATGATGACCTCCGGAGCGTTCAGGTCGAGCAGCTTCTTCAGCCGGTTGTTGCGGTTGATCAGGCGCCGGTAGAGATCGTTGAGGTCCGACGTCGCGAAGTTGCCGCTGTCGAGCGGCACCAGGGGCCGCAGATCCGGGGGGATCACCGGCACCGCGTCGAGGATCATCCACTCCGACTTGTTGCCGGAATCGCGCAGCATCTCGACGGTCTTCAGCCGCTTGATGATGTCCTTGATCTTCTGCTTCGACTCGGTGCGCTTGAGGTCCTCGCGCAAAGTCTCGCTGAGCAGGTCGAGGTCGAGCCGACGCAGCAGCTCGCGCACCGCTTCGGCGCCCATGCCGGCCTGGAAGGCCATGCCGTATTTCTGGCGCGACTGGCGATACTCGTCCTCGCTGAGCAGTTGCAGCTCCTTCAGCGGCGTGTCGCCGGCGTCGATGACGATGTAATCCTGGAAGTAGATGACCTTTTCCAGGCTGGCGGTCTTCAGGCCGAGCAGCGTGCCCAGACGCGACGGCATCGCCTTGAAGAACCAGATGTGCGCGACCGGCGCGGCCAGGTTGATGTGGCCCATGCGCTTCCGGCGCACGCGGCTGTGCGTGATCATCACGCCGCACTTGTCGCAGGTGATGTTCTTGTGCTTGATGCCCTTGTACTTGCCGCAAGAGCACTCCCAGTCCTTTTCCGGACCGAAGATGCGCTCGCAGAACAGGCCGTCCCGCTCCGGTCGGTAGGTGCGGTAGTTGATCGTCTCCGGCTTCTTGACTTCGCCGAACGACCAATCGCGGATGTCCTCGGGCGAGGCCAAACGGATGGTCACCGAAGCGTAGTCGTTGATCTTGTCGTAGATGGGTTCGACCATCGGGCGCCTTGTGGGTGCTAGGTGCTCACGCCGTCGTCACGTCGCGAGCGGGGGTTTCGGAGAGAGTTGTTCGGTTCGGGGACCTGCAGTCACGGTCCGGGCTCAGCCCGGCATGACGTTTTCGGCGGCCCCCCGCTTGTGCAGTTCGATGTTGAGGCCGAGGCCCTTGATCTCGTTGCAGAGAACGCCGAACGAGACCGGCGTGCCGGGCTCGAGGATGTTCTCGTTCTTGACCATCGCCTCGTAGATCTTGGTGCGGCCGTCGACGTCGTCGGACTTCACCGTCAACAGCTCCTGCAGGATGTTGGCGGCGCCGTAGGCTTCGAGCGCCCACACCTCCATCTCGCC
This sequence comes from bacterium, assembly GCA_011051855.1. Taxonomy (GTDB): domain Bacteria; phylum Planctomycetota; class UBA1135; order UBA1135; family UBA2386. Next base: position 3,634 of record DRKG01000234.1, read on the forward strand.
GAAGCGCTGGCCGCCGAAGCGCGCCTTGCCGCCGAGCGGCTGCTGCGTGATCAGCGAGTACGGGCCGGTTGCGCGCGCGTGCACCTTGTCGTCGACCAGGTGGTGGAGCTTCAGCATGTAGAGCGTGCCGACGGTCGTGCGCTGCGTGAACGCCTCGCCGGTGCGGCCGTCGTAGAGCTGCGACTTGCCGTCGGTGTCGAAGCCGGCCTTGGCCAGCGCCTCCTCGATGTCCGCCTCGCTGGCGCCATCGAACACCGGCGTGTGCACGCGCCAACCGAGCTTCTTCGCCGCCCAGCCGAGGTGGGTCTCGAGGATCTGACCGACGTTCATGCGACTCGGCACGCCGAGCGGGTTCAACACGATGTCGACCGGCGTGCCGTCTTCGAGGAACGGCATGTCCTCGACCGGCAGGATCTTGGAGATCACGCCCTTGTTGCCGTGGCGACCGGCCATCTTGTCGCCGACCGAGATGCGGCGCTTGGTCGCGACGTAGATCTTGACCATCTCGAGCACGCCCTGCGGCAACTCGTCGCCGCGGGACAGCCGATTGACGAGCTTGTTCTTCTCGGCCTCGGACTCCTCGATGCGCTCGCCGTATTCCTGCAGCACGCGCAGCAGTTCGGTCTTGGTCTTGGCGACCTTGTGCTCCTCGGCGACCTGGCGGACCCGATCGCGGATCGTGCGCAGGTCGAGGATCAGCATCTCGTCGTTGACCGCGAGCACCTTGCCCTCGGGCGACTTGACCGGCCCGCCGAGCAGCTCCTTGGCATTCTCGAGCAGGCGCTTGGTGCTGCTGCGGAACTGCTTCAGGAACTCGATCTCGGCGTTCTTGATCTCCTCGAGGTTGCGCGTGCGCTCCTGCTCGGTCAGGTTGACCTTGCGCGAGTACTTCTCGGCCCCGATGACGATGCCCTCGACGCCGGTCGGCACCTCGAGCGACGCGTTCTTCACGTCCTCGCCAGCGCGACCGAAGATCGCGTGCAGCAGCTTCTCCTCGGGGGTCAGCTCGCTCTTCGACTTCGGCGCGACCTTGCCGACCAGGATGTCACCCGGCTTGACGCGCGTGCCGACGCGAACGATGCCGCCCTCGTCGAGGTGCCGCAGCGCCTTCTCGCTGACGTTCGGGATGTCGCGCGAGAACTCCTCCTTGCCGAGCTTGGTCTCGCGGATCTCGACCTCGAACTCGTCGATGTGGATCGACGTGTAGACGTCGTTGCGGACCAGGCTCTCGCTCAGCAGGATGGCGTCTTCGTAGTTGTAGCCGTCCCACGGCATGAACGCGACGGTGACGTTCTTGCCGAGCGCGAGCACGCCGTTGTCGGTCGCCGCACCGTCGGCGATCACCTGCCCGGCCTTGACCTTGTCGCCGAGCTTGACGATCGGTGTCTGGTTCTGGCAGGTGCGCTCGTTGAGCGCTTCATACTTGCGCAGCTTGTAGACATCGTCGCCGACGACGATGCGGCTGGCGTCGACCGCGGTGACGGTGCCGGCCTTCTTGGCGCGCACCACCATCGAGGAGTTGCCGGCCACGACCTCCTCCATGCCGGTCCCGACCACCGGTGCGTCGGTGATCAGCAGCGGCACGGCCTGGCGCTGCATGTTCGAGCCCATCAGCGCGCGGTTGGCGTCGTCGTGCTCGAGAAACGGGATCAGCGACGCCGAGACGCCGACGACCTGTTTGGTCGAGACGTCCATGTAGTCGACGTCCTTGGGCGACACCAGCGCCGGATCACCCTTGACGCGGGCGATCACGAAGCCATGGTCGTCGGAGACCAGCTTGCCGTTCTTGTCGGTCGGCGTGTCGGCCGGGGCCAGCACCGCATTGCTCTCCTGGTCGGCGCGCAGACGCACGACCTCGTCGGTGACCTTGCCGTTCTTGACCACCACGTAGGGCGTCGTCAGGAAGCCGTAGTCGTCCAGCGAGCTGTAGATCGACAGCGAACTGATCAGGCCGATGTTGGTGCCTTCCGGCGTTTCGATCGGGCACAGGCGGCCGTAGTGCGACGTGTGCACGTCGCGCACTTCGAAGCCGGCGCGCTTGCGGTTCAAGCCGCCCGGGCCGAGCGCCGACAGGCGGCGTTCGTGGGTCAGTTGCGACAGCGGGTTGGTCTGGTCGACGACCTGGCTGAGCTCGCCGCGCGCGAAGAAGTACTCGATCGCCGAGCTGAACGTCTTCGAGTTGATCAGGTTGCGCGGCGTGACGGTGTCGACGTTCTCCAGGTTCATGCGCTCCTGCGCCGTGCGCCGGAGCTTCAGGAATCCCTTGCGGAACTCGTCGCCGGCGAGCTCCTGGATGGTGCGCACGCGCCGGTTGCCGAGGTGGTCGATGTCGTCGATCTCGCCTTCGCCGAGCCGCAGACCGAGGATGTACTTGATCGCCTGGACGAAGTCGGACGCCGACAGGGTCTGCTGGTCATCCGGCACGTCGCCCTGGAACTTGCGGTTGAGGCGGAAGCGGCCGACGCGCCCGAGGCGGTAGCGGGTCTCGTCGAAGAACTTCTCGTGGAACAGCTCGCGCGCCTTCTCCAACTGGGGCGGGTTGCCCGGCCGCAGGCGCTGGTAGATCTTCAGCAGCGCCTCCTCGTGGCTGTTGGTGGTGTCTTCCTTGAGCGTGTTCAGCAGCAGGAAATCCTCCGGGTCGCGCAGCACCTCGACCTCGCGCAGCTCGCTGCCGGCGATCGCGCGCGCCGCTTCCTCGGTGATCTCCTCGCCCGAACGCACGAACGGATCGCCGCTGGCCGCGTCGACGATGTCGCCGACTGCGTAGGTGCCGACCAGCTTCTTGGCGAACTTCGCCTCCGGGTCGCTCTTCCTGCGCACGACCTTCTCGACGTCGTAGAACTCGTGCAGGATCGCCGCGTCGGTCGAGTACTTGGCGTCCATCGCGCGCAGCAACGTCGTGCACGAGAACTTGCCCGACTGGTCGATGCGGATCGCGACCGCGTCCTTCTTGGTGACGTTGAGCTCGATCCAGCTACCGCGCTCCGGGATGATCCAGCAACTGTGCAGCTTCTTCTCGCCGGTGTGCATCTCGACCGAGAAGTCGACGCCCGGCGAACGGTGCAACTGGCTGACGGTCACTCGCTCGGAACCGTTCACGATGAACTCGCCGCCGCCGATCATGATCGGGATCTCGCCGAGGTAGATGTCCTCCTCGACCGGTTCCGGTTTGACCAGACGCACCCGAATCTTGAACGGGTAGCCGTAGGTCACCCGCAGCTTGCGACACTCCTCGACGGTGTAACGCGGACGTCCGAGCTCGTAGCTGACGTACTCGAGGCTGAGCGTCTTGTCGTACGAGTAGATCGGAAAGATCTCGCGCAGCAGGGCCTCGAGCCCTTCGGCCTTGCGCCGGTTCGGCGGCGTGTCCGGCTGCAGGAAGAGGTCGTACGACTTCGTCTGCATCTCGACGAGGTCGGGGATCTCGGCAACGGACCGGAAGCGGCCGTAGACTACTGTCTCCATGCGGTTCCACCTGAAGGCCCCGGAAGCGGAGCCTGTGTTCCCCACTCGCGGCCAATGCCAGAGCGGGAGAAGCGAGTTTGACGTGACGGGAACGAACCAACCAACGACCGCGAGCTCACCGGGATCCGTCGACGACACTGCCGGCAGCAGGCAACGGGATCGGACGGGGAGACGGGCGGGCGCTCAGCATGCATCCGCGTGCAAAAAGTGATCCAAGCTGAACGCGGAAGCGTAGACGCCCCGGCTACCCGGCCGCAACCGAAAAGTGCGGGCCGAGTTCGGGGCGCAACGGTAGCTTGGGCCATGGCGGCCTCCCGGACCGGCAGATGCCGGCACCGGGCTGCCGTGAGCGGACCACTCCAGCCAAGGCACCCGGAGCAAAGGGCACTAGGTCAGCTCGACGGTAGCGCCAGCTTCCTCGAGCTTCTTCTTGATCTCTTCGGCCTCTTCCTTGGAAGCGCCTTCCTTGACCGGCTTCGGCGCCTCGTCGACCAGGCCCTTGGCCTCCTTGAGGCCCAGACCGGTGATCTCGCGCACGGCCTTGATCACGTTGATCTTCTGGCCGCCGGCTTCCTTCAACACGACGTTGAACTCGGTCTTCTCTTCGGCGCCGCCGCCGTCACCACCACCGCCGCCAGCGGCAGCGGCAACGGCAACCGGAGCAGCCGCCGAGACGCCCCAGCGGTCCTCCATGGCCTTGACGAGCTGAGCGGCCTTGCCCAGGCTCAGCGCGTCGATCTTGGTGAAGATTTCCTCGAGTTCGGCGTCGAGGGTCACGGTTTCGTTTTCCGACATCGGAAGCAACCTCAGGGGGTATCGAAAAGTGCAGGGAGGAGTGGGTAGGGGGATCGGAGTCGACGCGAGCTACTCGCCCTTGTCGACCTTGGCTTGGATGCAGCGCGCCAGACCACCGGCGACCGCGTTGAGGACGCTGGCCATCGACCGGGCCGGGCCCGAGATCGCACTGACCAACTTGGTGTTGATGGTGTCGCGGTCCGGCAATTCGGCAATCGCCTTCGCCGCCTCACCGGTGAACGTCTGGCCCTCGACGACGCCACCCTTGATGGCGACCGGCAGGTCCTTGTTCTTCTTGACCAGGTCGCGCACGGCCTTGGCCGCGGCGATCGCGCCTTCCTTCTCGGCGACGGCGATGCCCGTGCGGCCGACCATCGCCTCGGACAGATCGAGACCGAGATCGGCGAACGCACGCTTGGCGAGCCGCGAGCGGACCACGCGGTAGCGCACCCCGACCTCGCGCAGCTTGCCGCGCAGCTCGATGTCCTGGTCGGGACGGACCGCGCCGACGTCGAGCACGACGCAGGAGCCCATGTTCTCGAACTCCTGTTGCAGCTCGGAGAGCAGGATCTGGTTTACGAGGCTGGGCATCTCATTGGCTCCTATTCGACGGCTCCTACTCGACGGTCCTATTCGACGGTTCCTATTCGACGGCGAGGGCTACGCCCGGGCCCATGGAGGAGGACACGACCACCTTCTTGATGAAGGCGCCCTTGGCCTGCGCCGGCCGCAGCGTGCGCAGGTGCTCGAGGAAGGCGTTCAGGTTCGCGGCCAGATCGTCGGCGGCGAACGACTTCTTGCCGATCGCGGCGTGGATGTTGGCACCGCTGTCGGTGCGGAACTCGATCTTGCCGGCTTTGAACTCGCGCACGGCGTCGGCCACGTTCGGGGTCACGGTGCCAGCTTTCGGCGAAGGCATCTTGCCCTGCGGGCCGAGCACCTTACCGAGCTTGCCGACGAACCGCATCATGTCGGGCGACGCGATCGTCATGTCGAAGTCGGTGAATCCCTTTTCGATCTTCTCGGCGAGATCCGCCGCGCCGACGTAGTCCGCGCCCGCTGCCTTGGCAGCCTCCGCCTTGTCGCCGTCAGCGAACACGGCGATCTTGACCGACTTGCCGGTGCCCTTCGGCAGGCTGACCGAGCCGCGCACGAGCTGGTCGGTCTTCTTCGGGTCGATGCCGATGCGCACGGCAACCTCGACGCTCTCGTCGAACTTCGGGCCGGCGAGCGACTTGACCAGGGCGAAGCCCTCTTCGACCGGATAGCGCTTGCTCCGATCGACCTTGGCGGCGCTTTCTTGGTAACGACGGCTGCGGTGGCGAGCCATGGGGTGATCCTGTTCGTGTGTGGCCTCGGCGCGCCCGGCCGGCCTCGGCCGCCGGCGTCGCGCCATGAATGTCAGTCGACTACCTGGATTCCGCAGGCACGCGCGGTGCCTTCGACCATGCGCATCGCGCCTTCGACATCGATCGCGTTGAGATCCTTCTGCTTCATCTCGGCGATCTCCTTGACCTGGGCGCGGGTGACCTTGCCGGCGATCTCGCTACCCGGGTTGTGCGCTGCCTTCTCGAGCTTCGCCGCTTTCTTCAGCAACACCGAGGCCGGCGGCGACTTGAACTCCAGCGAGAAGCTGCGGTCCTTGTAGACCGAGATGATGACCGGGATGATCAGGCCCTGCTGCGCGCGGGTCTCGTCGTTGAACTGCTTGACGAACTGCCCGATGTTGATGCCGTGCTGGCCCAACGCCGGACCGACCGGCGGCGCAGGCGTCGCCTGCCCGGCCGGACACTGCAGCTTGATGGTTGCGGTGACTTCTTTGGCCATTCTTTCACTCCGCGGTCCCAGCGGCCGTGCCGAACACGGCCTCCCGCTGTCAGAGAGTCCCCGGAGCCCGGAGGAGGCTCCGATGAGGGGGCGAAGATTGAAGCAAGTGCGCCCTGCCGATGCAAGCCCGTAGCGGGAAAAAGTGACGCCGCCCAAACCTGGCGAACGAGCACCGGGCTAGCCCGATCTATGCATGAAACAGTGCCCCCGGTGCGCGCAATCCGCGTCCAGGCAAGGAAGGCGACTGCAGAAGCGCAGGCGTGGC